>VBAQ01000108.1 GCA_005883765.1 Bacteroidota bacterium | reverse complement strand
AGTAAGTTTTGTCACCTTCTTTGTCCGCTGCAGAAATAATAAGCCACAAATTCTTTATTCCTATATTCGATTTGTTGAATCAAGTCTAATATGCTTTATATACCCAAAAAGCTTATTCTCATTTTTTTGGGATTAATGTTGCTGTTTACAGCTCATAGGCTCTTATTTATTTTATATCATTTTTCTATTTGCAGTAAAAAAGGATTCGGCTTGCTCATGGAGTCTTTCGGATATGCAATTCCGCTTGACTTATCAACAGCTTGCTATGTGTGCCTTTTATCATTGATCCTGATTATTCTTCAATATGCGACAAATAAGAAGATTATTTATCGTATTCACCAGGTATATCTTTGTGCCATTGTTTTCATTTCTACCCTCGTTGCAGTTGCCGATATAGTGATCTATGAAACAATGAATACGAAAATTCATTTCCAACTATTATATCACTTGAATCACCCGTCAGAAGTCTTTCGGTCAGCTCCAACATCTGTTTTTTTGATAGGGGTTTCATTCATTTTGATTTTTACGTTTTCTTACTGTAAGCTGTTATTCAAAATTTATACATTTTCAGAAGCCCCGCCGCATAAATGGTACGTCAAAGTCTTGGTTTCATTGCTTTCCTTTGGAATTTTGGGATTAATTATCGGCGCAGGAATACGGGGGGGATTTCAACCAATTCCAATTAATGAGAGCAAAGTATATTATACGCACCACCAGGTGCTAAATGATGCTGCCGTGAATCCCAGTTGGACACTGATGCATAGTTATATTGAAAATGCCCAGACTGGCAGCACCAATCCCTATATATTCATGGAGAAAGAAAAGGCAGGGGAAATAGTAAAAAATATGTATGCTACTTCTGATTCCGCATTTGATATGTTTCTTACTACGCAAAGACCCAATATTGCTTACCTGATCTTGGAGAGCTGGACCGCAGATGTAGTCAGTGTTTGCGGTGGCGAAAAGGGTATTACTCCGCAGTTTGATTCACTTTCGCGGAGCGGTATTTTGTTTTCAAATGCTTATGCGAGCGGTCAGTTAAGCCACCAAGGCATACCGGCTATATTGAGTTCGTACCCGTCCCAGCCAATCACTTCTATCATTCAAAACAGCAACAAGTATCCCAGGTTTTCATGTATTAACCGTGAACTGAAAAAAGAAGGCTATAATAGCTCATTTTACTATGGAGGACAATTAATTTATGGTAACATCAAAAGATATTTATATTACAATCAGTTTGACGAGGTAAAAGAAGAATCTGATTTTTCAGCCAACCCACGTACAACAGGGAAGCTTGGTATACATGATGAGCAGATGTTTAAGAATTGGATGGATGCGATCAATAAAAAGAAAGAACCATTTTTTACTTGTCTTTTTACACTTAGCAGCCACTCACCCTATGATATGCCAATGAAGGAAAAGCCACTGTGGGGCACCAGTGAAATAAAATATGTAACCAGTATTTTTTATAGCGACAGCTGTCTTGGCGTTTTTTTTAAAGAGGCAAAACTGCAGCCGTGGTATAAAAACACATTATTTGTATTAGTAGCTGACCACAGTAACCATTCTCCAAGAAATTATGCGAACAGCTCGGTAGAGCACAATCATATCCCGCTGCTTATCTGTGGTGATGTATTGAAACAGAACTATCGGGGAAAAGTTATCAGTCGTATCGCGTCACAAACCGATATAACAGCTACCGTTTTGTCACAGTTAAAAATCCCACATCAACAATACCGGTGGAGCAAAAATTTATTCGACACTATTAACGTATTTGCTTTTTATACTTTTTACGATGGCTATGGCCTAGTTACACCAAAAGGAAATCTTGTATGGGATAAAAAAGCAGGTCGTGCTTATACCACCAATACTTTTTCAAAGGATGATTTTGTAATATTTAAAGCAAAAGGCGAAGCCTACTTGCAGGAATTATTCCAGGAGTATCTTGATTTTTAGGTGACCCCGTCTCCTACCTGCGGTGACACCAAGTGAGGGTTATTATGCCGGGCGTAGCCGGCTTCGTTGGAGGGAAAATCAAACAAAGTATTATCGACGAGACTGCGGTTAGCACCTTATATCGACAGCAATGCTGCGTTTGGAGTTTTTATTGAGAAAAAGGGCGATGAAAAATATTTTGGACACAATGGCGCCGATGAAGGATTCCTGAGCAGCTATAGGGGAGTTTTGAAAATGGCAATGGAGTGGTTGTGATGGTGAATTCTGACGTTGGCAATATTTTAGGCGAAGTAGTGAACAGCGTAGCAAAAGTCTATGGCTGGAAAAATTATTATAAACCGGTCGTAAAAAAACTTGTGCCTGTTGCAGACAGCTTAGTTGATGCGTATGCGGGAAACTATCTTTTAGATCGTGATTCGATAACGATTAGCCGGCAGGGTTCTGATGTTATTCTGACCGTAAATCGCGTACAAACATTCAAAATTTATTTTACTTCGTCGGAGGATTTTTTTACGAGAGATATAAATCTTGAATTCAAGTTTGAAAAAGATGCAACCGGGAAGGTAAAGGATTTTTATTTCAAACAAGGGGCACAGGAAATGCGGGTGAAACGGTCGTAATGACGAGTAATTCAAAGAAAATTCAAGGAAAAAAGTAATGCTCCGCACTTTTTTCCATGGCTCACGCACAAGTACCTGAACTTGTCGCCCTGGATATGCACTATGATTCGTTGCTTTAGTGCAATACGGGCACTCACTTCCCCTAACAAGCATCGTTTGAATGTTACGGCTAAGGTTTGTAAATACTGAAGGCGCTATCCCGACGCCCCGCTTTCTTTTCAGAGGGAAGAGTTTTTCCCAGGGCCGTCGGGAAGGCGCTAGGACATCCTGACTAATCACGAGAATCTTCCACCAAAAAACTTTTTCAACAAATCGGTTTGGTTGCCGCGATCGGCACAGATTCTTCGATAGAACGACTTCAATCCGCCTGAAAATTTTTGTAGATCGGCGAAAAATGAGGCGCTGGAAGGTCCCTGGCTCCGCCTTCCCTCCCAGGGTTGTAGGATAGATCGGCGATGGATAACCAGAGCTCAAGGCAATTGAACATATGGTTTGAATAACTGCTTGTCACGTTCGGAGAAAGTGTCCCGATCGCTATGTCGGGACACGGGAGAATTAAAGGAAGAATTGCTTATAAAAAATATAAACCGAAACGCAGAGTATAAACCAACCGAAAATTTTTTTCAGGTAATCGCCGGGAATTTTTGCAGATAGTCTTGTGCCGACAACAATACCGGCAACCGCACCCAACGAAAATTTGAGAAGAAGCAGCCAGTCAACATTCATCGATCCATAGCTGGTTAAAAAGCTGAAGAATGAATTAGCGGTGATGATCAGCAACGCTGTGCCGATAGACTTTTTCACTGGCAGCATCGCCCAGAAATACAAAGCTGGTACAATCAAGAATCCTCCCCCTATTCCCAGCAATCCTGTGATGAGTCCCACAAACAATCCCCGCAACAAAAGCTGTGTCATGTGGGGTCTATGAATTGCTGTTTCCCTCTCCGTCGTCATTGCCGGCTTTAGCATTCTGAATGCTGCTAAAAACATCAGGACGGCCAAGCACAGCATGAACAAAATGTTTTTTGATAAGCTAAATGAACCAACAGAATACAACTGATCAGGAATGGCAGGAAAGATCAGTTTCCGTGCGATCAGCACACCTGTAATCGAAGTCGTACCGAAGGCAAGCATAACTCTGAAGTCAACGAGCCTATTGATCATGGATTGAATGCTCCCTGCCATGCTTGACATTCCTACAACAAACATGGAATACACGCCCGAAGAAAGTGGGTCTTTTTTTAAAACGTAGACAAACACGGGTATGGTTAGTATGGATCCGCCTGCACCGATCAATCCCAATGAAAGCCCGATGACGATCGAAGCGATAATAGCTGTTAACTCATTCATGGCTTTCAGGATTGAGGGTTGCAAGAATTACTTGTCTATTGTGAAGACAACAGATCGAAACTTTCATGCGATAGGTTTAAAAATCACAAAATGTGATCCAGTGCAAAATTGAAACCTCTTTGCCAGGACGACTTGAGGGATGTTCCCTATTTTGAGTATCGGATCTCCTATTTTTTAATCCAATCCCTTACGCTAATCCTGACAGTTCTTTTGTGCCCGAATCACCGCGCAAATTTCCATTTGGAATTTGCAGAAAAGTTGAGTACTTGATTGCGTGGCGGTTTATTTTTATTGAAAGCGCCAATAGGAAAGGGAGAGTCTGCTTTACGTCGAAAAAAAATATTTTAACTTGTTGTCCGAGTTTGAATCACTCAATCGTCATTAGCTGAAATCATTTTTAAATCGTTGTTGAATAAAAACTAAAAACCATGAAAGAATATTTATTGTTGCTGCGTGGCGGAAAGCCAATGACAAGCAAGACCGAAGCACAAAACAAGGCTGAATTGCAAGCCTGGGGTGCCTATATGGGTGATCTTGAAAAAAGAGGTCAACTATCAGGAGGATTACCACTGGTGTCAGGCGGTAAGACTATTTCGGCAAAATCAACTTCTCCCGAAGCTGTGACTTCGGCAAGAGAGGGTATTGTTGGCGGTTACCTGATTGTCAGAGCAGATAGTCTTGACGACGCGACCAAAATAGCAAAGGCTTGTCCGCACATTACAAACGAAGGCAATATTGAAGTGCGGGAAATTGCGCCGATGCCGAGTATGTAATTGGTTAAGCTAACAGAGTTTTGTTCCTGTTAGCTTTTCCTGTTTTATTGAGCACTCGTCTGTGAGAAGTTTGTCAGTTTCTTTGTCTTGAAACAAAGAAAGTAACCAAAGCCGCCGTACCGAACCATCACGCAATTCAAAATTTTCTACTGGTACGTTCGGGCGGGGAAAATTCAAGGGAAAAAGTAATGCTCCGCACTTTTTTCCACGGCCCACGCACAAGTTGTTGAACTGCTCGCCTGGTTATGCACTATGATTCGTTGCTTTAGGGCAATACGAGCCCTCGCTAAATCAACTTCTCCCGAAGCTGTGACTTCGGCAAGAGAGGGTATTGTTGGCGGTTACCTGATTGTCAGAGCAGATAGTCTTGACGACGCGACCAAAATAGCAAAGGCTTGTCCGCACATTACAAACGAAGGCAATATTGAAGTGCGGGAAATTGCGCCGATGCCGAGTATGTAATGAATAAACTAACAGGATTTTTATTCTGTTAGCTTTTTTGTTTTTTTAAAAAAACTCCGTGCACAGAGAGGGAAGGGAGAGACGAAAATGGAGGGCACGAAGGAACAGAGAGTTTTTGCTACGCCACTCCACTGGGGAGGGGAGAGGTTCAATTATATTTTCCCCTGCGCTGCGGATCTTCGAAATAGAGTTGAAGAAAAAGTTTTTGTTCGGTTCTTGTAAGATGGAGAGTAGGGATATCATTTAAGAAGCGATCATTGTGATAAATGAGTTGTTCAAAACCGATGCGAAGATTTTTGTAAAGTTTTACGGTGATAACAGGCTTTAATATACCCACCAAACTATTTCCTGGTAAGCCATTGTAAGTATGTATCCAGTAATAGAATCCAGTGAAACCCAGCGTAGCCCAATTGTTCAGGTTAAAGGTTTCTTCCATTTTTGCCTCCATGCCGCCGCCGAAATTGTAATGCCTGAACTCCGACGTGTCAGGACCAAACTGCGTATTGTTTCCTGCCAGCGGAACTACTGCTAAATGAATAGAAGAATAAATATTTGAGTGGCGTTTTACAGGGATTCTTGAAATCAACCCGCCACCGTAACCCAATGATCCGACTTCAAAAATATTATTGCGCCAGTAATCGAAATGCTGGAATACGCCGCCCAGCAACCGGCTTGGCTTGAAATTTTTTCCGAATAAAATTCCATAACCATTCACGTTGTCGAGCACGTGCACATCGGCACCGTAGCCCAGCTCGATCCTCAACCTGAAAAGATCAAAGGGTTTGCGATGCCTGGTTTCAAAAGGATCACCATAATCCAACTGGAGATGAACGATCGCATTATTAGTGCCCGTTCCAAAGAGATTGTTTTTTCCAATCTTGTTATTCACTTTGTGAACACCGGCAAAAAATGTAATGTTCAGCGGTTCTTTCTGATAAACTTCTTTCGATGTAACGCGGAACATTTTCCCCTGTGTAAGCCTGTTCAATGCTCTGGGTGGATTGATAATACCGGCAAAAATTTCACGCCATACTCTTTCAGCCCCTCTCGTGCGATCGTCAAGAATATTTGAACTGATGCGATAGATGATTTCTCCCAAAAACATTCCACTGATGGGAGTATTAATGAAATCATTGATAGAGGGCCTTGTATTCTCACCAAAATATTCCCAGGTCAGACTGCCTTCAATGGCAAATGGCAAGGAACCCCAGAATGTGTAACCATTCGAACGGCCGACATTGAAATAATAATTCCCTGAATGGGGATGACCGATAAAATTCACCCCAAACTTATCTGAGTCCCACTCCCAGCCTTTCTTTAAATTATTTTTCCAATCGCTTATGCTGGTAGCGGGCCAGTCATAATGGAAGATGTATTTCGCAGTAGCCCAGTTGAAAACATTGGTCATAATAACTCTTGTAGCAGGGATATACCATTTATACCTTGGATTATATTGGGGATCGTCGTTGAGCAGATCACCATACATATCGTGTGTTGAATCGTATTTTAACGTATCGTAACTGACATTTCTTTTTGAACTGTCGATGCTATATGATGCGGAGTCTGTACGTGGAGTATCCTGTGCTTTCATGGATAAGAACAAAAACAAAAAGCCAGCTAGTAAAATTACTTTCATAACAAACTGCAAATAGTTTCTCTATTGTATTCATGAATCGTGCCATAAAAAAGTTCCCGGGCAAAGCGCTCTTACTTTTCTTTCTTTTGCTTGCCCAAAAGAAAGAAACAAAGAAAAGGGCAGGCAAAAGCAAATGCTCCGTTGCTTTTGCCATGGCTTACGCACAAGTTGCTGAACTATTCGTCTTGTTAATTCATTAGGAATAGTTGCTTTCTCCTAAAAAGTTTGCTCACTTCAATTGAGTGGCATCGCTTACATGATTCGGCTGACGTTTGAGAAATACTGCAAGCGCTACACTTTTCGCCTGCAGTATCTTATTGAGAATCTCCACAGATCGGCGAAAAATGAGGCGCTGGGCCATGCGAAGCGCTGGGAGGTTTTCCCACCTCACGTTCCTCACCACCCCAACACCCAGGCAAAAATTAAAGGAGCTACGATCGTGGCGTCGCTTTCGACAATGTATTTGGGTGTCTTTATGTCGAGCTTGCCCCAGGTAATTTTTTCATTCGGCACAGCGCCGGAAGAACCATATGAAGTGGTTGAGTCGCTTATCTGACAGAAATAATTCCAGAAAGGAACATCGTGCCACTCAAGATCCTGGTACATCATGGGCACAACACAAATGGGGAAATCACCGGCAATACCACCACCGATCTGGAAAAAACCAATTCCTTTTCCTGAAGAATTTTTTCTGTACCAGTCAGCCAGCCATACCATGTATTCAATGCCGCTTTTCATGGTCGTTGCTTTCATTTCTCCTTTGATGATATAAGAGGAAAAAATATTTCCCATGGTGCTGTCTTCCCAGCCACCTACAACGATCGGTAGATTTTTTTCTGCCGCTGCTATCATCCAGCTATCCTTAGGATCAATCTCGTAATCCTTCTCCATCACATTACTCAGCAAAAGTTTGTACATGAACTCGTGCGGAAAATATCTTTCGTTTTTTGCATCGGCATCTTTCCACAGCTTTACAATATTGTGTTGAATTTTTCTAAAAGCTTCGTCTTCGGGGATGCACGTGTCAGTCACACGATTCAATCCCTTTTCCAATAATTCCCACTCTTGCTCCGGTGTAAGATCGCGGTAGTGTGGAATGCGCTTGTAGTGACTGTGTGCAACCAGGTTCATGATATCTTCCTCAAGATTTGCACCGGTGCAACTAATAATATCAACTTTCCCCTGCCTGATCATTTCAGCCAGCGAAACGCCGAGTTCCGCTGTACTCATTGCGCCCGCGAGAGTGATCATCATTTTTCCTCCTTCAAGCAGATGTTGCTCATACCCCTTTGCGGCATCAACTAACGCAGCTGCATTGAAGTGACGATAATGATATTGGATGAATTGCGAGATGGGACCTTTGTTCATAGAAAAAATTCTTTGGCGGCAAAAGTAAGAGTTTTCTCCTCTCCCCCGTCCCCTCTCCGCGAGCGGAGAGGGGTGGCGTCGCTTGCGACGACGGGGAGCGGCAAATTATTTCAACACCTCGGCCAGTTTCTCATCAAGCTCGCCGCCGCGAAGACTTTGTCCAATTATTTTTCCATCGGGATCTATTAGAACGTTGAAAGGAATGCCGTTAAAATTAAATGTGGAAACGGCAACACTATTCCATTCCTGCAGATCGCTGACTTGTGTCCATGCCAGCTTATCACTCTCAATCGCATCTAACCAATCGCCTTTTTCTTTGTCGAGTGAAACACCCAGAATAGTGAAATTTTTGTTTTTGTATTTGTTGTATGCCTGGACGACATTTGGATTTTCACGTCGACAGGGAAGACACCAGCTTGCCCAAAAATCTACCAGCACATATTTTCCTTTGAATGAGCTCAGGCTTATTTGTTTACCGTTGATGTCGGGTAACAAAAGTTCCGGGGCCTGCTTGCCGATCCACTTCACTTCCTCTGGCGCCTTATTTTTTTGTTTGGAAAGGGCAACTTGTCTGTCACTCATTTCTTTTATAGCAGCGATTCCTTTATGCCCCGGAAATTTGCTTACAATACCATTTAACAATGCCTGGTAATCTTCTGCAGTAAATATTTGTGAGTAGGTTCCCAACGCCCACACACTTGTAATCGGATCGGAAGAACTTTTGATGAATGTGCTGACATAATTACGAAGCTCTCCCACCTGGTACATTCCTTTGTTGTTCTCATTTATCAAAACACTATCCGGCACACCTATTTTTTTCAGACTATCCATTTCCTGGCCGATTGAATAGAGTTTTGCCCATTGATTGGAAGCATTCAGGGAAAATTCTTTTAGTGACTTGCTGGCTGCTGAACCACTGACCACATATCCGCTTGGACTCTTGAGATCGGCATTGACCGTAATTTTGGATGCATCATTGATCACAAACGCAAAAGGATAGGAGGCGTTTTTCAGAGACAAACTGAATAAAGATTCTTCTGTGCCTCTCCCTTTTAAATGAAACGAGCCATCGTCAGCGATCACCGAAGAATCCTCAACAATTCTTTCACCCGAGCCAAGAGGTGTTTCCTGCAGGTAAACAATTTTTTCGCCGGCGTTTTTGACCTTCCCACTCACAACGAATTCATTTTTGGCTTCATGCTTGCAAGCAAGCAGAATTACAACAATAGAAATTGAAAAAAATATTTTTCGCATAACTGTATCAGGAGTTTAATTTTTCGGATAAAATATCGTTGGTGATCTTTGGATCTGCCTTACCTTTTGAAAGTTTCATCACCTCACCTACAAATAAACCGATCAGACCCTTCTTCCCTTTTTTATATTCCTTCACTTTCTCCGGAAATTTATTCAGAACCTGGTCAATCAAATTTTCAATGTGGTCAGTATCGCTATCCTGCATCCAATTCTTTTGTTCTGCAATTTTGCCAGGGTCACTTTTTGGACTTTTGATTATTTCGTGAAATAATTTGGACGAAGCTACGGAGAAACTCAGCTTGCCCTCTTCAATCAACTCAATGATGCCAGCTATTTTTGTTGGCGCAAGAGGAAATTCATCGATTTCGAGGTTGTTATCATTTAGCCAGGATCTTACGGGGCCGAGCATCCAGTTGGCCGCGGGTTTGAAAGGCCTCCCCCTGGCCCCGTCTAGTGGAGGGGGAAGATTATTTATCATTTGTTCGAAATAGTCTGAAAATTTTTTTTCTTCTGTAAGTAAAGAAGCATCGTAATAAGAAAGTTGATACTCGCTCGTGTATTTTTTTATTCTTTCTTTCTGCAGAACGGGGATGGTCTTGCGAATGTTTTCGATGAATTCATCTGTTAAACTAAATTTCGTAAGATCGGGATCAGGAAAGTATCGATAGTCTTCTGCGTCTTCTTTGTCCCGTATTGAAAAAGTTGTTCCGCTATCCGCATCAAAGCTTCTTGTCTGTTGGGTAATTTCCAAACCCTGCGCGAGCATTTCCATCATTCTCCTGCTTTCAAATTCAATTGCGCGTTTGACATTCCGAATCGAGTTCAAATTTTTTATCTCTGCTTTTGTTCCAAGTTTTTGTTCGCCTCTTTTCCTGACTGAAACATTTGCGTCACAACGAAGACTTCCCTCTTCCATATTGCCGTCGCAAATTTCAAGATAGCGAACCAGCTTACGCAATTCAGTTAGATAGGCAGACGCTTCGTCCCCGCTTCTGATGTCAGGTTCGGAAACAATTTCTATCAATGGAACACCTGCGCGGTTAAAATCAATAGAGGTATATTCGGGGTCAACATCATGCAGGCTTTTGCCGGCATCTTCTTCTATATGTATCCTGTTGAGGCAGATGTTTTTTTCCTGGTCATTTATTTTGATCGTGAGATAGCCGCCCTTGCAAATGGGTGTTGTGTGTTGTGATAACTGGTATCCTTTGGGAAGATCAGGGTAAAAATAATTTTTACGGGCAAAATAATTTTCTTTAACAATTTCACAATGACAGGCCAGGCCCATTTTGATTGCAAACTCAATGGCCTTTTTATTCATTTTTGGCAATGTGCCCGGATGGGCAAGAGTGATCGGGCTGACTTGCGTATTGGGCTCCGAGCCAAAGGCGGTGCTATCACCACAAAATAATTTGCTTTGAGTTAGTAACTGTGCATGAACCTCTAACCCTACCACTGTCTCATATGCATCGAAATCTACTGCCATGATAAGCTACAAAAGTAGGAAACCTTGCCCTCAATCGCTGTTGTTTGAAAGAGTGAAGCATAGCTATAATTTTCATTTAACATTTGCGACCTCACGCTTGATCCCGCTCCAAAGGAGTGTGAGACCAGCTAAAAATCATTGCCCATCGTTTACAGTAACAACTTCATTTGATGACATATCTCAGCAAATAATTTGGTACGACGCACTCCCCTTCTCCCTGGGAGAAGGTTAATCGCCCAAAAAGAAAGTCCCGCCGGAGGCGGGACTATTACATGCTCGATGTATATGGAGTTAAAGATCTGCCGTTTTTAATTTGCGCGGCATTTTTACTTCAATGTTTTGAGTTTTGCCATCGCGTTTGATCTTAAGCATAACAGAAGGTTTGTCCTTGTTCTCGCGAACAATTTTTGCTACTTCATCAGCACTGTTTACTTCTTTATCATTAACAGCTATGATGACATCGTTTTCTTTTACGCCGGCTTTTTTTGCATTGCCTTCGTCATCTATGTCAATTACTTTTACTCCTTTGCCATCATCCGTATCTTGCACGGAAAGGCCGAGTCTGGGGCGATTGTCGAAGGCAAAGTATTGTCCGGGAGCTATCCTGGTTTTCGGAACAGTTTGCATTTTCGGCATCACATCAAAATCCATGTTTGGCATTTTCATATTGAAAGCATTAAAGCCAGCACCTTTCCATTTGGTTAATTCTGCCGTTGCTTTTTGTTCCTTCTTATCCCTGAGATAGGTGATGTTTACTTTATCACCGGCTTTATGACTGCGGATCGCTTTTGTAAGATCATCGGGGTCTTCAATTTTTTTGTCATCCACTTTTGTAATGATATCGTCTTCTTTCAAACCCGCTTTGGCAGCGCCACTCTGATCGGTAACATCAGTTATTTTCACGCCTTCATCCACTTTGTCTGTAACAACACCCAGCATTGCAGTATTTTCATTTTCGCCAAACAACATACCATCGCCATCATTCCAGCTCCAGTTGCCATGAGGACCGCTGTACGAGTAGACTGAGTTACCTTTATGGCGGTTAACAGTGATATCGCCATCTTTCAAATCTTCGATGGGCTTACCATTCACAGTTACTTTATCACCATTGATCTCAACAGTGACTTTTTCTTTGTTATCACCTTTGCGGGTGATGATAATTTGCTCGACGTCTTTTTTGTCGGACTTCTCTTTGTCCTTTGCTTTTTCATCCTGGGCATGGATCGCAACAGGTGCTACCAGCAGGGTGGCAATCGCAATGGCTGATAGCCGTAAGTAATTTCTTTTCATTGTTTATTTTTTTACGGGTTCTACGTTGAATTTCGTAGTTCAAATATAAAGACATTTATTTAAATACGAAGCACTTCGGAAATGTTAAAATGAATTCCTTTTTAAATGGCTTTATTGGTGGACAGCCGGATTGATTGCCTGATAGGTCTTATGAAGCAAGCCATCTATGTATTCCTCGCCTACGGACCGCATCCCACATTTCTCCAGAACCCTTATTGAGTCAACATTTCCGGGCAAAGCCCGTCCAATTATTTGTCGAATATTTAATTTTTTAAAACCGTATTGCACGCAGGAATAAGCCGATTCTGTAGCATACCCTTTGCCCCAGAATTTTTTAATCAAGCGATAGCCAAGATCAGTTTCATTTCGCTCATGAATGTATTTTAAACCGGACCACCCAATGAACTCAAGGCCCGGTTTCAGATGAACTGCCCAGCGACCATGATTGTACAAAGCATACTGTGGTAAAATGACTTCCACTAACACCTTTCTTGCATGGTCGATGTCAGTCATTGGATCAAGAGTGTACCGGGTTACTTCGGGATCAAGATTCAATTCATAGAGAAGCGGTGCATCATCTTCAGTAAATGTGCGAAGTAATAAACGATCCGTTTCAATGACCACATTCATACGCCCCGACCCTCAAGTGGTTTATTTAATACTTCTTTGAATTGATTTATCACCTTATCGATGTTACTTACTTCACTTCCTGAAGCAGTAGCGAGAAATTTTTGCCCCCCTCCGCCTCCATTGATAAGGGGTGCAATCGTTTCTTTGACAATTTTATTTGCATCTAATTTTTCAGCCTTCGCCAGGTCGTCCGACAACGCCAATAAAATATTCACCTTCCCATCTTTCTTACCAATTAATAAAGCAACGGAATGTTTAGCATTTTTTATTTGTAACTCAGACGAAATTAGTTTCAAAAGATTTATATCAGCATCCAAAATCATGTCATGATAAAAAGCGTAGTTGTTTATTGTTTCTTTTTTTGAAATCAATTTGTCAACCGAAGCATGCGTTTGCAAGCGCTGCAGTTTTTCGGTTGTTTTTTGAAGTTCATTGCGGTCTTCAATAAGTTTTTCAACTGCTTTAGATAAGTCTTTCGGAGCCTTAAGTTGTGTTTGTATCCGTTCTAACAGTTTTATTTTCTCGTTCACATAGTCCTCGGCCAGTTTGCCGCATGCAGCTTCTACACGTCGAACCCCGGCAGCCACGGCCGTTTCATTGGTGAACTTAAAAAAGCCGATGTCGCCAGTGGCCCCAACATGAGTGCCGCCGCATAATTCAATGGAGTAGATGGGATCAATGATAACGACCCTCACGATGTCGCCGTACTTTTCACCGAACAAAGCCATCGCCCCAAGGCTCATTGCCTCATCCTTTCGCATCAACTTGATTACAACAGGAATATTATTTCGAATTTTCTCATTGACCAATTCTTCCACTTCGGAAATTTCTTCATCACTCATCTTTGCAAAATGGGAAAAATCGAATCGAAGATGCTCGGAGTTTACCAATGATCCTTTTTGAGTGACATGTGTTCCTAAAACTTTTCTCAATGCTGCATGAAGCAGATGAGTGGCCGAATGATGCCATGCCGTGTCCCTTCTTTTTTTTGCGTCAACTCTTGCAATAACGTTTCCTGAAAGGTCCGGAGGGAGAGAATCGGTAAAGTGAATGATCAACTCGTTTTCCTTTTTGGTATCAGTCACCTTGATCCTCTCCCCCAACCCCTCTCCACCAGTGGAGAGGGGAGATTTGAAAATTAATTCTCCTGTATCACCAACCTGTCCGCCGCTCTCAGCATAAAAAGGAGTTGTTTCAAGAACCAACTGAAAACTTTCTTTTCCTTTTGCTTTAATTTTCCGGTACTTGACAATTTTTGTTTCTACTTCTAAGGTATCGTAGCCAACAAATGAATTCTGATTGCCAGAAGATTCATTCACAGTGATCCAGTCTTCCGTATCGATGGCCGTAGCTGAACGGGAGCGGTGTTTTTGTTGCTGCATTTCGGCTTCAAAACCTTTTTCATCAACGCTAAGATCTTTTTCGGTGGCAATTAATCTCGTAAGGTCGATCGGAAATCCGTACGTGTCATACAACTCGAAAGCGTTCTTCCCGTTGATCATTTTATCGCCGGCAGATTGAATAATATCATCAATTCTTTTCAATCCCTTGTCCAGGGTCCTCAAAAATGCTTCCTCTTCTTCCTTCACGACCTTACTCACAAAATCAATTTGCTTTTGCAATTCCGGAAAAACATTTTCAAACTGGTGGGCGAGCAATGGCATGAGTTGACAAAGCAGCGGTTGCTTATAATCCAAATAAGAAAAATAATAACGTGCTGCACGACGAAGGATTCTTCTAATTACATAGCCTGCTCCGATGTTGGAAGGCAATTGTCCATCTGCGATCGTGAATCCAATGGCGCGGATGTGATCTGCAATGACCCGGAAAGCAACAGCCTCCCTAAATCCGTCCGAAGGAGGGACTTTGCTACGCTGCAGAGCCCCGCTTATTGTAGGTTCGTTTTTACTATATGTATTTTCTTTTAGCGGGGAATTGTGCTGCTGGTGGCCCTTCCCTTGGGGAAGGGTCGGGGTTGGGCTGTATTTTTTACCCGTAATTTTTTCTGTCGCCTCGATGATGCCTGTAAAAATATCCGTATCGTAACTCGAGGTTTTGTTCTGCAACACCATCGTCAATCTTTCCAGGCCCATACCCGTATCTACATGTTTTGCCGGCAACGGTTCAAGACTTCCATCTTTTAAACGATTGAATTGGATAAATACATTATTCCAAATCTCAATCACGTGGGGATTATCACTATTCACTAATTTTTTCCCATCTGTTTTTTTTCTTTCTTCATCAGGCCTGCAATCCACATGGATCTCTGTGCAGGGGCCACAGGGACCTGTGTCTCCCATCTCCCAGAAATTATCTTTTCTCCCAAATAATAATACCCGGTCTTCATCCAACCATTTGGTCCATTCACTAATAGCTTCCTGGTCTTTGGGAAGTTTTTCTTTCTCGTCTCCGCCAAAAATTGTCACATACAATCTATCCTTAGGTATCTTGTAAATTTTGGTTAGCAATTCCCAACTCCATTCGATCGCTTCTTTTTTAAAATAACCCGTCCCGACACCGTCAGGAGATTCGGGGTCACCGAAACTCCAGTTGCCCAACATTTCAAACATGGTGTGATGAAAGGTATCTACTCCCACTTCTTCAAGGTCATTATGCTTTCCACTCACACGAAGGCATTTTTGTGTGTCCGCCACCCGCTTGTTCGTTGGTTGCTTGTTTCCCAAAAAATAATCTTTGAATTGGTTCATGCCCGCATTCGTAAACATTAACGTGGGATCATCTTTTACCACGATAGGCGCGGAGGGAACAATGACATGTCCTTTTGATTTAAAAAAATCCAGAAACTGTTGGCGAATTTCGGCGGAGGTAATCATAGAGTTTGGTGAATTGTAAATGGTGAATGATGCGACGTGAGCCGTGAAACGTGAGACGTGAGATGTGAGCCGAAAAAGTCAAAGACACTCACGACTGACGACTGACGACTCACGACCGGGCGATGCGACGTGGGACGTGAAATGTGAGACGTGAGATGGGAGCCGAAAAAGTTGAAGACACTCACGACTGACCACTCACGACTCACGACCGGCTGAAAAGCGAACCAGGCACACAAGTGTGCGACGCAACAGAAGCCTAATAGTAAGACGATCGCCTGGAACATAATAATCATTAACAGTTTATAGATTTTTCAATTCATAAAAGGGATTGATTTTTGCTAATTATCCGGCTATATTTGCTTTTTCGTCCAGCCTGATATCCAATTGATGAAGCGCAAAGTTAAGATTCAGGCTTCATTTCGCATGCTATGGTCAAGGCGCAGCCACCATGAAAAAGATCAAGTATTACTATAATACCAATACCCTCCGGTATGAGAAACTGGAAACCCCATTGCGCGTTAAACTTCTGCGCATCTTCGGTTTTATGGCCGCCGCGATCGTGACAGCCGCTATCATTTCTTTTTTTGCTTTCCGCTTTGTTGGCTCGCCCAACGAGAAATTGTTGAACATGGAAAATGAACGACTGCAAGACAAATATCATGTGCTGAACGATCGGGTAAAAGCGGCCCAGGCGCAAATTGGCGAATTGGTGAAAAGGGATAACGAAGTGTACCGCGCAATTTTTGAGGCGAATCCCATTCCTGACAGCGCAAGGGCAAGAGCGCTGGCGCAGGAACAGGAGATCGCACGCGTGGAAAATATGCGCTCAAGCGAATTGGTGAATTCTATTATCGGATCGCTGAATAACCTGACTCATTACGTCACTGCGCAAAAGAACTCCTATAGTGAAATTGGCGGCCTGATAAAAAACAAGGAACAGTTGCTTGCATGCACCCCGGCTATTCAACCCGTGAGCAACAAAGATCTTAGTCGCATTGCTTCGGGTTTTGGTTATCGCATTGACCCGATCTATAAAAGTGTAAAGCTCCATGCGGGTCTCGATTTTGCCGCGCCGAAAGGAACTCCTATCTACGCTACGGCTAATGGAAGAGTCACTATTGCCGGCAATACAGGTGATGGTTATGGCAATCATGTTGTCATCAACCATGGTTATGGTTATGAAACACTATACGGCCATATGGTGAAAGTGAAAGTAAGACCCGGCGAACAGGTAAAAAGAGGCGAAGTGATCGGTTGGGTAGGAAGCACCGGAAAATCTACTGGTCCGCATTGCCACTATGAAGTGCACAAGAATGGGCAGAAAATAGATCCTGTTTATTTCTTTTATAATGATCTTTCACCTGAGCAGTACGATCTGTTACTGAAAAAAGCAGCGGCGGCGAATCAGAGTTTCGACTAGTGATCGGACGTGTTGCTTGTGCTTACAATTGAAAAGCTTTTCGAATGAAGATAACCAGTAACCTGAAACTGGTAACTTTTTTATGGGCCCAACTTTTCCACAATACTCAACTTTCGTTGCGTCGCACACTTCAGGGTTCGTATCTTTAATCATCAGTTTATGGAGACAAAGTTTTCACAAATGGCCATGGAATTTGTCGCTGCCGAAGAAGAAAAGAAGCGGCAAGAAAATGAAGTGGTACTCGACAACCAACCCGTGATGACTATCGGGAATGAAGAACAAGCTCCAATCGTTGATCAGGAACAACCGGTCGCAACAGATCAACAACTAAAAAAGCCATTTTCGAAAAGAGGGCGGCCCTCTCTAAAAGAAATTGATATCAACGCCGACCTTGTGCAAATTCCCCCAGACGACATTCTTTTCCAGAAACAATATTATTCGATTGGCCAGGTGGCAAAATGGTTTAGGGTAAATCAATCGTTGGTTCGTTATTGGGAAACCGAATTCGATATTCTGCAGCCACGTAAAAACAGGAAGGGCGATCGCTTCTTCAGACCGATCGACGTCAAAAATCTTCTCCTTATCTACGACCTTCTCCGCCGTCGTAAATTTACTATCGAAGGAGCAAAGGACTACCTCAAAAATGCCAGGCGAGCCGAAGAGAAATTTGAAATGATTCGCTCGCTGGAAAAAATCAAAGGTTTTTTCCTTGAGCTGAAGGCAACTCTGTAAACAAAATTCGAAATCCGGGAAGAAATCCGAAATCCGAATTTCGAAATCCGAAAACTGCACCTGACGCACAAATTTGATCTCAACCAAATATCACAGTTTTTTCCTTTCGCTCGTTGCGGCAAATCTTCTTGGCGGATTGACTCAGACCAGCGAAATTCGAAGGATTCCTGAAATATGCAAGACAAAAAATATGACCTTGAGGCGAGGACGGAGAGGTTCTCTTTACGCGTCCGGAACTTTTGCTTGAAGCTAAAAAAAGACACTATTAATCTCGAATACATTAAGCAGCTTGTGAAGGCCGCCGGGTCTGTACCCGCAAATTACATCGAAGCGAACGAAAGCCTGGGCGATCAGGATAAAAAAATGCACATCAAAATTTCCAGGAAAGAAGCCAAAGAATCTGGGTTATGGTTAAAACACGTTTTAGCTTATGGAAACGACGAAATTGAAAAAGAACGGCTGGAATTATTGCAGGAAGCCCATGAATTGGAAAACATATTTGGTTCAATTTACCGAAAGCTAGAGCTACCGACTAACATTTAACCTCCAGAAATTTCGAATTTCGGGTTTCGATATTCGGATTTCGGATTTCGGATTTCGATATTCATTATTGCGTCCTTTCAACTTTTAACATGAAAAAGTAGCCGGTACAAATCATCGGAAGTAATTTTACGATTCATTTAAAATCTATGATGAAGAAAATATTGATTGTAATCATCGGCGTTTTTTTGCTTAGTGGCTCAGTTTTTGCTCAATCGCAGGCTGAGATTTCAAGGGATAATAAGGGGATCAAAATTCTGAAAGGCATTATCTTCCGGCAGGAAGTTGAAAAAGATACTGCATTTGCATGGTGGGCTGAAAATTTGAAAGCTTATACTCCCCAATCTCAGGCCGTTGCTGAGCTTAAGAAAAACACCAACCTTCAATTCATTGCATTCATGGGAACATGGTGCGATGACTCTCAATTTATAATTCCGAAGTTTTATTCTCTTCTTGATGTTGCCGGCTTCCCGCAGGATAAGGTGACACTCATTGGTGTGGACAGAAATAAAAAGACTTTAAGTCATCTCTCCGAGGCATTGAATATTATCAATGTTCCGACCATCATTGTGATGAATAACGGAAAGGAAGTTGGCCGTGTGGTCGAATATGGAAAGTATGGTCTATTTGATAAGGAACTGGCAGAGATCATGGCATCCATCACTCCTGCTCCCGGGCAATAATGCGAATATCTTTATTGGCACCCGCAATTTGAATCTCCAGGTTCTCCATCAATTGTAAAACAGAAAGATTTATCCCTTCTTTTGTGCGGTCAAATTCGTTTTGCGTTACAGAGGCAGTAAAATAATCCGCGTTAATCATAAATGCATTTCCCGCAATTGCATCCATTAAAACAGAGGAGTTTTCAATTTCTTTTCTCTTCAGAATGCTCTTTAGTCCATTTAGAAGTTCCTGCAATTTTTGGGATGACGTGTTGAGATCTACTTCAAGCCTCAATTCGCCTTTGCGTTGTGTGCGCAGTGATAAATTATCCAGGATGCTATCTACCATTTGCTTATTGGGAACAGTGACGAAGGTTTTTTGGTCTGTACGTAGCCGCGTACTGCGAAGGCCGATTTTTTCAACGGTACCTGTAATGTTCTGAACTTTTACCTGGTCTCCGGTTGAAAAGGGCTTATCAAAGAAAATGACAAACGAAGCGATTAAATTTTCGAGACTCTCACGCAATGACAGCGCAATGGCTGCTCCCACGATGCTCAGCCCGGTAAACAGGTTCCCAATATGCATGTTAAATGCAAAATGCAGGATCATCAATATCCCCGTCATGCCGACGATGACCTTAAGGAAATCTTTAAAAAAAAGGATCAACTGGTTATCGGTAAGGTGCTCGGTGACGGCCGCCTTTTTTTCAAGTATGGTGGCGATGAAATCGATCACCCTCAGCAACAACCAGATAAAGGAAATAATCAGAACGGTAGTTCCGACAGCATGAAAAATATCTTTTAGCGTGTAACGGTAGATTTCGATATCCCACCGGCCCGGAAATCTGAGTTTGTGCAAAGCCACAAGAGACACAAACACAACCAGGAACATTCCAAGGGGATGAATGACAAGATCAATAAAAGATTTTCTATCAACATTCCTCCAGATCCTTCTTACAAATGAAAAAATAAGCCCTGCAAAATATTTTGAGATGACCCGATTTACTAAAACAATGAAAAGGATGATCCCAAACGCGATCAAATAATCTCTAACCTCGTTATCAAAATAAAGCCGGTCAAAAAAATCATTCATGAGCTCCGCAATTTGAAATAAAATTAAAACAAACTGTTTACCTTAATGAAGAGAATAAATTTCCAGCAGATCTTTTTTTAGTGCATACAAACGAGAAGATGTGAAATTCACTTTTAAAGAGTTTTTCAGAGGTCCCGGAAGTTTTTCTTCACCCACACGAAACGTATTGATCTCATAGCGGTGCAGCGTGTCATTATTGATCCCAAAAATAAATTTGCCAGCCACCTTAAGATCCTGCCAGCCACTGATCATTATTTTATTCCTGAGTGCGCCATAGTAATCAAAAACAAAAACGTTCTGCTGGGGATCATACAAATAGACAAATCCATCCTGGTCGAATATATTTTTTATATGGGGAGCCTGGTCAAACAGGAGGCGAAAGTCAGAGGTTTCGAGCAAGGTCTTCCCTTCGTCATTTATTTTTTTCAATTTGCTGTTGCCCTCATCATAGACCCAGATGTTATTGTCATAAGACTGGCCGATGGCATTAACCTGGAAAATATTCTGCTGCCTCAGATCAATGGTATTGCGGATGGTTAGCAGCCTGTCAAGGACAACAATGGTTGAAAAGTCTTTATAGTAAAGCAAAACTTTAAGCGGATTGGAAACATCAACCGTTGAGACCTTGCCAAATTTTTTTACGTTGTTAAATACCGCCACTGAATCCCCATTGACGCTATATTTCTTTAATTGGTCAGTGCCTGTTAGAATAAAGACATTATCAAGATTGTCAACAGCAAAATCAACTATGTCACCTTGAATAGATGCTATCAGCTTATAAGGAAGATCTTTTTGTGCTCTTACGACAAGAAGGAAAATAGATGCTATTATTATTAAGATGATTTTTTTCATTTGTTATTTGCGGATAATTTTTTCATCTTTTCCTTTATAAGATTTCAACTCAAGCTTTTCCCCGTCAAACACCGCATAGGTATAATAATTTATCCAGTCACCTAAATTGATATAACGGCTGCCATTGTTTAGACGAAAATCGATTGGCAAGTGTCTATGGCCAAACACAAAAAAGTCTAATTTTTTTTTCTTCAGCATCTCTTTACAATAAATGATCAGCCATTCCCTATCCTCGCCCAGGAATACTTCCTCGGTGGAGCCGGTTTGTGCCCGGCTTCTCCGGCTTAAGAAATTCGCCAGTCCCATGCCCATGTAAGGTGGGAATATTCCAAACAACCATTGACTGAACCGGTTTCTGAAAACCTTTTTGATAAATTTATACCTGTGGTCCCCCGGTCCCAATCCATCGCCATGAGCAAGATGAAAGGTTTTCCCATTCCATTCAAAATCTTTCGGTTCAAAATAAACCGGGATATTCAGTTCCTGCTGAAAATAGTTCTTCATCCACATGTCATGGTTGCCAACAAAGAAGTGGATCCTTATTCCTGAATCCGTGATTTCCGCCAGCTTGCCTAATAATCTTACATTACCTTTTGGCACAACTCGCCTGTATTCGTACCAGAAGTCAAAAATATCTCCGACGATAAAGATCTCCGCTGCATCTTTTTTTATTTCATCCAAAAATTGAACAACTGTTTTTTCTCTTTCAAGACTGCTTTTATAATCTGGAGCGCCCAGATGGAAATCGGAAATGAAGTAGATATTTTTATTAAGGGGAATCCGCACAATAAAAAATATTATCCGAATATTTGTTTAGCAATTTCCTCTTTCGACTGATTAAAATGTGCTGCCACATCACTCAAAATAGAGGGGAGTGTTCCCAATTTTATAGGGTCATGGTTCTGGTGAACGCCATTAATTGTAGTCGTTAACCTTATATGACTTCCTTTTTGTCGTGAAATGAAATAACTGAATTTTTGAAGTAAACTTATGAGTTCTGTTGCAGAAATGTCTCTTGGCAACCTCATATTGCAATGATCTCTTCTTTTACCATGTGTAGCCTGATAATTTTCGGCATGGCACCAGAATCAAAATGACATTCCACAGCCTCTTTCATATTTTTGCGGAGCTCTTCCCTTGTTTCTGCTTCGGTAAAAATGCTTTCACCAAGAGCTTTTGCAATGAAGCCCCCTTCCAATGCTTCTTCAACTGTGAAAATAATTTCTTTCATTTTGATCTTCCAAATTTAGCCATTTCTTTTTTGCTGAACATATTGAATCATGTCGCCCGATTCTATCACAGGTTTTCCTTCAACACTTCCTACATACCAGTAGATCCATGCAGAAGTTGTATCATCATTCAGAATCACGTCAACTAATTCTCGCTTGTATAACTGCATCTCATCGGACTCGACAGACACACCTTCATAATCATCCAGCTGACCAATGGCCCAGGAAAATTCATTTTTATGCGTGATAGTGTACAATTCCCCCACGATGAAGCTTTCATCATTAGTCGGAACTCCGGCGGCATACGTTCCGAGGTCAAATAGTTTTCCTTTCACCCTGGCATTATCCACGAACGAGAAAAATCGGCTGATATATTCATAAGCGTGGCTTTTAAAACCACTCCGCAGGGAGCCGTAGACAAATAATTTATAAACTCCCGGGTTATTCATGCATTAAAAGTACTAAGGAGACAGCATTTATTCATCTACCAAAAAGCAGTAGACCTCCCTGGGCCCATGGACTCCGACAACAAGAGTCTTTTCGATGTCGGCGGTCCTGCTTGGTCCAGTGGCAAAACTGATCAACGAGGGCAAACGATCACCAAACCTGTCTTTGACAGACTGCAAGGCATCTTTGACATCATGCACAAGCTGTTTGGTGTACGCTATGCATATATGAATGGGTGCATAAACACTTACAGTTCGCCCACTTGCCTTGGCCGTACTCATGACGATAGTTCCTGTTCTGGCTACCAGTGCTTCGCAACTCGTGATGGAGATATCACATCCTGACAGATCATTCGTGAGTAAGTCGGTTAACTGCGAGTCGAATAAGTTTAACAAACCCTCTTCCCTGCAATAGATTTTTTTCCATCCCTGTTTTCTTATCAGGCTGTTGAATTGGAAAGCCAGTTCCTGTTGATTCAAACAAAAAATAAATTTTCCCTGCAGTTTAGTAAACTGCTCTGCAAATTCAATTTCAAGTTCCTGCGTTGTGGGCGGAAATATGGAATTGTTTCCTTCGCTTTGTGGAAAAGGAAGAGGCGTTGAATGAGTCAACGCCTCTCTTATTTTCCTTAAAATATTTTCTTTTGAGGGAGAAATATTCATCTGTCAGTGCAATGATTTATTGGTAACGTCGCTATCATAGGGAGGAACACCTTCTGAAATTTCCCCGGCATGTTCGGGCTCCAGGGATTTCTTTTCCTCATAGGGCCTTTTGCCAATTAAAGCTTCCACATCACTCAAAATAGCACTTTTGAATAATACTTCTTTTTCAAGCAAAGCCTCTGCCAACTTTTCAACTTGTGGTTGTTTTTCTCTCAACAAAGCCTTCGTCCTCTCATAAGCTTCTTCAATCAACTTACGAACTTCCTCATCAATTATTTTTGAAGTTTCTTCTGAGTAAGGTTTTGTAAAAGCATTTTCCTGCTGCGGGTCGTAAAAACTTACATTGCCCACTTTTTCATTCATTCCGTATACAGTAACCATGGCATAGGCAATTCTTGTGATCTGCTGCAGATCGTTCTGAGCCCCGGTGGAAATTTTATTGAAGAAGATTTCTTCACTGGCACGGCCTCCAAGCGTCATACAAACCTGGTCCATTAACTGATCAATATTATATAGGTATTGTTCTTTTGGCGTGTATTGGGCATATCCGAGCGCAGCCGTTCCTCTTGGAACAATAGTCACTTTTAGCAGAGGGTAGGCATGCTCCAAATACCAGCCGCAAATAGCATGACCGGCTTCGTGATAGGCAATGATCTTTTTCTCTTCCGGTAAAATGATCTTGCTCTTTTTTTCCAGACCGCCGATCACTCTATCGACAGCATCCTGGAAATCTTCCATAGTTACCGCATCCTTTCCTTTGCGGGCAGCGATCAACGCCGCTTCATTGCACACATTGGCAATATCGGCACCCGCGAAACCAGGCGTTTGTTCAGCCAGCTTATGGATGTCAAGTGTCTTGGAGATTTTGATCGGCTTCAGATGTACTTTGAAAATTGCCTCCCGACCCACTAGATCTGGCTTATCAATCGATATCTGCCTGTCGAAACGGCCGGGACGGAGTAAAGCCATATCCAATACGTCTGGACGATTTGTTGCCGCTAACACAATGATGCCGGTATCGGTACCAAAGCCATCCATCTCAACGAGCAATTGATTCAATGTACTCTCACGTTCATCATTGCTCATCATCACATTTTTACCCCTGGCACGGCCAATGGCGTCGATCTCATCGATAAAAATTATACAAGGAGCTTTTTCACGGGCTTGCTTAAAAAGATCACGAACGCGGCTGGCTCCCACGCCCACAAATAATTCCACAAAATCAGAACCACTCATGCTGAAAAACGGTACCTGTGCCTCACCGGCCATGGCTTTTGCCAGCAGGGTTTTACCCGTGCCCGGAGGACCGATCAGCAATGCGCCTTTTGGAATTTTACCTCCAAGAGAAGTATATTTTTTTGGGTTTTTTAGAAAATCAACGATCTCCATTACTTCCACCTTGGCCTCATCTAATCCTGCCACGTCGGCGAAAGTGATGCTAACTTTTGTTCCTTTGTCAAAAAGTGTTGCCCTGGATTTGCCAATATTAAAGATTCCTCCGGGCCCACCGCCACCGCCGGCGCTGCCACCCATTTTTCGCATGAGCAGCACCCAAAGTGCGATAAAAAGCAACAGGGGTAGCAGGAACTGCAGCGCTCCGCCAAACCAATCTCTTTCCTGGTCTACTTCATAAAAGACCTGCTGGTCAAATGGCTTATTGTTTTGCACATAGAAATCGCCCATTTGCTTTTCGAAATCCCCGGAATACTTAAAATAGAAATGAGGGCCTTCGGTACTCACTTTGCCCCCGAGTCCTGTTTTCAATTTATTTCTATATGCATCAATGCTCGATGGCTTTAAATACACTCGTACGATATTGCGGTTCGAGATGATGGTGTATTTATCTACATCCCCTCTCAAGATCATTTGCTTAAACTCGTTGGGTGTTGTTTTCGCGGTACTGCTCGAAAAAGGATTAAGGATCTGAATTAATATCAATACAGCAAATATGATAGCATAGATCCAATAAATACTGAAACGCGGTCCCTTGCGCGGAGTGTTATCGTCGCCAGTGGGGCGGTTATTAAAACGCGGCAAATTCGATCTATCGTTTTTATTATATGGTTCTTGTGACATAAAGTTTTTCTGCTTCTCTGCTAATTAAGGCTTTTAAGTAATAATTGTTTCATCTTATTGAATATTTAACATACTTCACTTCGAATCGACGCCAAATAGCGCCCTACTGTGAATATTCCTGCGCTGCCGCATCACTCCAGAGCTCTTCCAGTTTGTAAAATTTTCTCATTTCCGGCTGCATAATATGTACGACAACATTTATATAATCTATCAGCACCCAGTGCAAGTGTTTCATGCCTTCGTGTCGATAGGGAATTTCACTACATTTCTTTTTCAATTGCTCTTCCACAAAGTCAGAAATCGCCCTGATCTGCGGTTGGCTACCTGCTTCACAGATTATGAAAAAATCTGCTACAGCCTCAGGGATCTTGCGCAGGTCAAGCGAAATAATATTCTCTCCTTTTTTCTGTTGAATTGCGTGAATAATGGTTTTAATGATTTTTGAACTCTTCGTTAACCGGGTAGCGACTCTCTTTTTTCGGGTAGCCAGTAATGCCAATTGTTCCAATAATCAAACGATTTTTTGCCTGCCTGCCGGCAGACAGGTTAATGAATTTATTTTGAGGGCGATTTATATTGAGACGAGCGACCGGTTATTTTATTTTATTTCAATACATCGGGCTTGCGTCGTTCTAAATTTACTTATCGCTGCTCATCTATCTTTGTCAAAAATACTAATTAATTGCCACTCCCTCCTGTCGGCTATTCGCTGGGATCACCGTTCATAGAGCTCCAATCTATTGATAGTACCAATAACTATGCCCTCGCCCAAATCCATGCTAATCTGGCACAACCGGGAGCTTGCTTTTTTGCTCATGAGCAAACAGCTGGCAAAGGTCAACGTGGCAAATCGTGGACCACAGAAAGAGGAAGAAACATCACACTGAGCATCGTTGTGAGGCCAGCTTTCTTACAGGTATTTCAACAGTTTCAGCTAAGTACCTGTGTAGCCGTCGCCACACACCATTTCCTCAATAGGTATACGGATGCCATGTTGAGAATTAAGTGGCCGAATGATTTGTACTGGCAAGACAAAAAAATAGGAGGTATACTGATAGAGAACGTGGTTGGGCGATCGCAAGCAGGCGACGGAACCTGGGACTGGGCAGTGATCGGGATTGGTGTCAATATTAATCAAACGAAATTCCCGGGTGATCTAAAAAACGCGACTTCACTGAAACAAATTACGACCGAGAGTTTTGATACTGTTGAACTGGGCAGGCAGCTCTGCCAATCGGTAGATCTTTTTTACAAAAAATTAATGGATCGGGGATTTGCTTCGATCTTTCGCAAATACAATGAACTTCTTTACAAAAAAAATGAGGTTGCGAAATTCAAAAAACTCAATCGCATTTTTGAAGCCAGGGTTAAAAGCGTTGCAGAAACAGGACAGCTGATTGTTCAGCATGCCATCGAAGAAAGATTTGACTTTGGAGAAGTGGAATGGTTACGATAAGAGCCTCGATTGATTAATCCAAGACAACCAAAGGCCAACGATTATTCTATTTGTTTTTTTTATCCTTGAACAGGGTGAAGTTACGGGTCAGTGTAAACCCCCAGCGGAACTCGCCGTCACCCCAGGACTCTGAAGTGCGTGGCAAGAATCGATTCTCTAAAATATCGCGTGCGTTCGTAAAGTTCAGATGGAACACATGCCCTTCAGTCAATATTTCTACGCCTATTCCAAAAATGTCACGAGGCGTAAATCCGCGGCTCTTCCACAGGTCCGCACTTTCCTGTGAACGAAAAGAATGAAAATAATCAGAGATGATAAAGATCTTCTTGCTTAATGGCAATCTTACAGCGCCACCTATTGCAAATAAATTATCCTGGTCTCCGGGAATTACAAGATTCGTGTGGAGAAACGTTCCACTGAGCTGCAGACTAATATTTCCAAATCTTCGGGCGATCATTAATTGTATCAATTCACTCAATCTATCCGATGCGGATAGAAAAGAATTCTCTCGACCAGATACGTAGGCACCGATCCCGTTGGAGTCAAGAGTGATTTTGTTCCCAGTAGATACAACATTACCAAAAGCTGTAAGAGAAACAGGACTACCATTTGTTTTCTGCTTTAAAAACTGATACTTGAGCCCTGCTTCGTAGAAGTGCCGTAATCCTTCGTACCCTACCGTATGTTGCAGCAAGACATTGAAGCGATTGCTCAGCCCTATTTGAAACCCGATCTGTGCATCCGAAACTTCATCTAATCCGAAGAAATTCTTAGTTCCACCATTGCTCCCTGCTATGTCGCCAAAAGTGTGGATCACGGTAAAAGCCATTACTCCCTTGTGAAGAACCTCAACCGTCTTAGCATTGATCAAACGTTGACCATAAAAGACCTTAATGGTGGATTCATCATTGGACCATTTTTTTTTGTCTATGTCTTTTGATATGTCAACGACTGTCGTGTCATTTTGGGCAAATAGTTCCAATGTAACAAAGCAGCAGATCAGTAAAAGGGTTGCTTTCATGATATTAGGTTGTGCGATTGTGACCAGTTTTAAACAACATCGGAGAACTGGAAAGAAAGGTTGCCAATCCAACTTTGTAGCTCCTGCAAACTATTTTTTCATAGCAGCAAGGATCTCTTCAGCATGGGCTTTGTTTTTGGGACGAGTGAAGATTTTTCGAATGGTGCCTTTTTCATCAATGACAAATGTTGTTCGCAGCACTCCCATGTACTCTCTTCCGAACAATTTTTTTTGATCCCATACGCCGTATTTTTCAAGAATGTCATGAGTAGTATCAGCGATCAAGGGGAAAGGCAGTTTGTATTTTGTTTCAAATTTCTTTTGGCTGCGTTCATCGTCGGGACTTACTCCGACCACTTCAAAGCCTTTTTTCTTTAACTGGCCATAGTTATCTCTAAGATTACATGATTCGATAGTGCAGGTGGGTGAATCAGCCTCTGGATAGAAATACAAAACAAGTTTTTTGCTTTTGTAGTCGGATAAAGAAATCTTATTTCCATCCTGGTCCTTGCCCTTAAATGCGGGAGCTTTGTCGCCTTCTTTCAATGTCACCATGGTTGAAGTATTCAGTTAAAGTTCCTTAAAATTTTGACTGGCGGAAAAAAAATAACTTTAGAAAAACGAACGGTTGGCAGTGGATTCATTGAGCAATTAAATACACTAGACGATTAAACATTTGGTTAACGAAGACATCAAATACCCTTAAAGTGGTATTGAAATTTGTGGCATGAAATTTTAACTTAGAAAAGAAAATAATATAGAGGAGACTTATGAAGACGATTTTTTACAAATTCACATTTAGAATGATCTTGCTGATCGGTATTGTGGTCGGTATTGTCAAAGGGCAGGAAGCCAGGCAAAGATGGGTGAGCAAGAAAAAGATAAAATACGAAGCAAAACTGGACAGCCGAAGGCATCTCAACCTAGATCCTTCGCAGGTTGTACTGGATGAAATCGAAATGTCAACTTATCACAGTTAAAGGCAAAAATCTGCCGAGGGCCCGAACGACTCCTTTGGAGCATTCCTTCGGAAAAAAAGGAAAAATTCAAAAAGAGCAATTGTTGACCAGCGTCTTTCATTTTGATCTTTTACTTTTTAATTTATTACAGGTTATTCCCTTAGTTTTGCAACCCGGGCAATTTGCCCGGTTTTTTTATGTCCTTTAAAAGGGCGATTGTATCGTGGTCTTTCATTTTGATTTTTCAGTTTTTACTTTTTTAATTTCTTAAATGCCCAAAGACAATTCCATTAAATCGGTTCTTATTATTGGCTCGGGCCCTATCGTCATTGGCCAGGCTTGCGAGTTTGACTATTCTGGCTCCCAGGCCGCACGCAGCTTGCGGGAGGAAGGAGTAAAAGTAATTCTTATCAATAGCAATCCTGCAACCATCATGACCGACCCAATGATGGCCGATAAAGTATACTTATTGCCACTCACCGTTGAAAGTATTGAACAGATCCTGGACGAAAATCAGATTGATTCAGTACTCCCCACTATGGGTGGTCAAACGGCTTTGAATCTTGCCAAAGAAGCAGAGGATCTTGGGGTATGGAAGCAACACAATGTTCGATTGATAGGCGTCGATATCAAGGCGATCGAAAAAGCAGAAGATCGTGAAAAATTTCGCAAGTGGATGATAGAGCTTGGTGTGCCTGTTGCGCCGGCCAAAACTGCTAACTCATTTTTGGAAGGGAAAGAATTTGCGCAGGATATTGGTTTTCCCCTTGTAATTCGACCATCCTTTACACTTGGCGGAACAGGTGGTGGCTTCGTGCATGACAAAGATGAGCTGGACGAGGCTCTGAATCGTGGCTTGCAGGCATCGCCCATTCATGAAGTACTGGTGGAAAAAGCGGTGGTGGGATGGAACGAGACGACGCCGACAATGTCTGCATCATTTGCAGTGTCGAAAATTTTGATCCGATGGGAATTCACACGGGTGACTCCATCACGGTAGCACCTGCTATGACCCTCAGTGATACGGCAATGCAGCTCATGCGCAACACTGCTATAGCAATGATGCGCGACCTGGGGAATTTTGCTGGCGGCTGCAACGTGCAGTTTGCACTAAATCCTTCTACCGAAGAGATCATTGCCATCGAAATAAATCCACGGGTAAGCCGTTCCTCGGCGCTGGCGTCGAAGGCGACAGGTTATCCAATAGCAAAGATCGCTGCCAAGCTGGCCATCGGCTACACATTGGACGAGCTGGAAAACCAAATCACGAAAACTACGTCTGCCTATTTTGAGCCGGCCCTTGATTATGTAATTGTAAAAATTCCTCGCTGGAATTTTGACAAATTCAAAGGAGGTAATGATACACTTGGCCTCCAAATGAAGAGTGTGGGCGAAGTGATGGCCATTGGAAGAAGCTTTACAGAAGCAATTCAAAAAGCCTGTCAGAGTTTAGAGAATAACGCCGTGGGTCTTGGATATTACGGGAAAAGTTTGGTGAAGGCTGACGAAGTTCTCGACCATATCAAAACTCCGAAATGGGATCGCATTTTCAGGATCAAGGATGCATTGATGATGGGAGTGAGCGTAAATACAATTTCCAAGGCAACAGGGATCGACCGCTGGTTTATTTATGAAATACAAAAGATCTGCAATATTGAAAAAGAACTGGCAAAATATGAGTTAGATACAATGCCGGTTGAATTGTTGCGTGAAGCAAAGGTGAATGGGTTCAGCGATGAGCAGATCAACCGGATACTGCAGCATGGTGAAGAAGAAGATATTTACAAAAAAAGAAAAGAGCTTGGGGTAACGAGGGTATATAAAATGGTAGATACCTGTAGTGCCGAATTTGAAGCAAAGACTCCTTACTTCTATTCTACTTTTGAATGCCCTGCCCAATCGATTCCAGGGGGAAATGGCCTGGTGCCCTCCAACGAATCCAAAGTTTCTGCAAAAAAGAAAATCATTGTTCTCGGTTCGGGTCCCAATCGCATCGGACAGGGAATCGAATTCGATTACTGCTGCGTCCATGGTCTGCTCGCCATTAAAGAATGTGGTTATGAATCGATCATGGTCAATTGCAATCCTGAGACCGTGTCCACAGATTTTGACATGGCCGATAAACTGTACTTTGAGCCCGTTTACTGGGAGCACTTGTGGGAAATTGTTGAACACGAAAAACCTGATGGCGTCATTGTTCAATTGGGTGGACAAACCGCATTGAAACTTGCAAGATTTTTACATGAAAGGGGAATCAAGATCATTGGGACAGCATTTGATGACATGGACATTGCAGAAGACCGGGGTCGATTCAGTGATATGCTGAAAGAATTGAACATTCCTTATCCCAACTACGGAACTGCATATGATGTAGATGAAGCTGTTGAAGTCGCTCACAAAGTTGGATATCCTGTCTTGGTTCGCCCAAGCTATGTGTTGGGTGGACAGCGAATGAGAATTGTGATTAATGATGACGACCTTGAAAAAGCTGTGGTGAGTCTATTGAAACACATCCCGGGAAACAAAATTCTTGTCGATCATTTTTTAGACAGATGCCAGGAAGCGGAGATCGATGCCATTTTTGATGGAGAAGAATTTCACGTAATGGGAGTGATGGAACATATTGAACCGGCAGGCATTCATAGCGGTGATAGCAATGCAGTACTGCCAGCATTTAACCTTACACCATTAGAAGTAACCACGATGGAATTTTATGCCGAGAAAATTGCAAGAACTTTAAAGATAAAAGGGCTCATCAATATTCAATATGCCATTAAAGACGGGAAAGTTTATGTCATTGAAGCCAATCCAAGAGCATCCAGGACCACACCGTTTATTGCAAAAGCTTACCAGATCCCTTATTTAAATATTGCCACCAAGATCATGATCGGGGCTAACAAGCTAAAAGATTTTACGTTTGATAAAAAACTCCAGGGCTTCGCTATCAAAGAACCGGTTTTTAGTTTTGAAAAATTTCCGGGAGTCAGTAGAGAACTTGGACCGGAGATGAAATCTACAGGAGAAGCTATTCGATTTATTAAAGACCTGCGCGACCCATACTTCAGGCAATTGTATAAGGACAGAAGCATGTACTTGAGTAAATAGAACCAGGATTTGTGGGATTTTAAGGATTTTGAGGAATCACCCTTCCAATCAAACGAGCCAATTCATTTTTCCAAGTAATTTCTTAGTACTTGCACTAGCAAGAATCTACTGTGAACGCCGAGTAGGTTTGGGAAAAATGCTACTCCACCTTTTTCACTGTTCCGCTTCCGGCAATACTGCTCGACACCTGTGCATTTCCTTTGTAGCGCACATCACCACTGCCTCCAATGTGTACATCCAATTTTACACTGGCAAAAAGATCCGCATCACCACTGCCGTAGATCCTGATGGTGGCATCTTCCGATTTCAGACCCATGGCCTTTACATCCCCACTGCCGTGGATCTCACTGCTGAAAGTCTTTGTTTCTCCTCTCAAATCAATATTGCCGCTTCCGTGGATTGCAGCATCCACGCTCGGTGCATCTACATCCATTTTTACGTCGGCGCTGCCGGTGACTCCCAACTCTAATTTTGATGAATCTGTGATCTTTGACTGGCCGATAATGTCGCCAGAGCCATATGACTGAATGCTTTTGAACTCAGGAGAAGAAACAAATATTTTAACCTCGCGACTGGGGCGCAGCCAAAAATCTTCCTTCGTTTCAACATGGAGCACCGATCCGTCTACATACGTTTCTATATAAGGAAGCAGATTTTCCTCGGCCTCTATTTTTAGTGATTGACTTCCACTTGAAACGTAGACGTTGAATGAGCCATGAGAAGCAACAGAGTTAAAATTGCCCGGCGACCTCACTTCTGTTCTCACATTACCATTGCCCCGAATCCTTTTACCGGTTACAAAACGGCACGAAGAAAATAACATAAGAGCTGGCAGTGCAAGAAGAAAGATTTTTTTCATGACATGAAGAGTTTAAGTGCGTGATTAGATTCAATGATCGGCATAGCTGTTATGATACCGCTAATTCAAAAACACGGTGCCGGAGACTACCAAAGGTAGATTGGACAAATGAATTTTGAAAAGGGTTACAGGAATGCCGCTCATACAATTTGAGCTTTCCCCAGGCTCTTTTATTATCTATTTTCGCACGCTCAAATGCCCTTCACATGCGGAAAGAAACTGACTATTTCATTACTACCATTCGTTCGATATTAGAAGGAGAACCATGGTATGGACAACCGGTGATGAAGATCTTGCAGAACCTTGATCCGAAAAATGTTTACAAAAAACCAAATGATGACTCACATTCTTTAATTGAACTGCTGTATCATATGATCACCTGGGCAGAGTTTGCCTTAAAAAGATTGGAAAAAGATGAAGAAAAAGATATGGCTTCGTTTGAAAAATTGGACTGGAGAGAAATTAATCCTTCCGACCATACCTGGGAAAAAGGTATGGCTCAATTCAAGGTGACTCATGACCTGATCATTGAATTTTTAGGGACAAAAGATGATGAATTTCTTTCGGAGAAAGTCGATTACCGCGATTATAATTTCCGCTTTTTGTTACATGGGATCATTCAACACGATATTTATCACATTGGCCAGATAGTCTATTTAAATAAGTTGGTAGCGGTCTGAATGTTGACCTGAGCGAAGCGAAGGTTCGGTCTGACCGCTTTTAGCGTTCAGACCGTTCTTCCATCGTTTTTATAAATGCTGCCCGTTTCGGCATTGGGAAGGGCACGTTATCGCCTTTCAGTCCATGCCAAAGCACCAAATTGAATTCAAGTTCCGGAACGGCGTCTTCTTTGGAAAGATCAAATTTCTCTGAGCGGCGCTGCCATTCATTAAGCGCCATATTTTTTTCGGTGATGTCTATTCGTGCAGGCACTGATGTAAACGGATTCAAATTCGGAGTGGACGTAAAGCTTCTCCACATGGGCTCTGCCGCTGCATCATACTGGGTCATGGGCGGCATGCCCAGGATCAATTCAATCGTTCGCAGCATCGATGAGGTGGAGTACATGGTATGATCTACAAAACTTCTTTTCACGAAGCCCCCGGCAACATAGGCGGTGGTGCGATGCGCGTCAACATGATCAGGGCCATCCTGAGCGTCATCCTCAACGATGAACACTGCGCTCGATTGCCAGATCTTGCTCTTGCTCAAATATTCAACGAATAAACCAACCGCCCAATCGTTATCGGCCACGTGAGCGTATGGTGTCGGCCTGTTCTTCGCCAAACCTTCGGTGTGATCGTTAATAAAACGAAGTGAATTGAATTGTGGAACCGCATCGGCCGCCAGCAAGGAATCGAACTCCTTTCTCCATTGGTAAAACCTTGTTGTGTCTCTTACCTTTTGATCCCAACTGGTAAAATAAGGACAAAAATGGTGCTCCAGGATTGGAATGTTTGCTTTGTACTCATCGGCGAATTCTCCGTACGTTCGGTATGTCACGCCGCTTCTTTTGCAATCATCCCAGATAAAAAGTTTGTTGTTTGCGATCGCCCTCGTGCCTTCAGCGTCATAGTTACCTCCGCGACCGCTATAATTTGTTGGCCAGTGCTTTTCCAGGTAATCGGTAGCATAAGCACCCATGCTCCAGTTGTGACCATCGGCACTCACTTCTCCATCGACATAGAAATTGTCCAGCAATACAAATTCTTTGGCCAGTTTGTGTTGGTTAGGTGTGATCTTTTCGCCAAACAAGACAAGCGAAGGATCACCATTGCCTTCTTTAAGATCACCGAGTACCTGGTCATATGTCCTATTTTCTTTAATGATATAGAACACATATTTGATCGGTGATTTTCCTCCAACGCGCATAGGAATGGGATTTCCTTCTTCACCCTTGGACAGATTTTCTTTTTCTTTCGAATACGGTGTGTTGTGGTAAACAAGTTGCGAGTATGTGCCTAGTTGTTGTTCGCCTGGTTCATCAATGATGCTTAAGGTTCCCGTGAAAAGATTCCCGATGT
>VBAQ01000216.1 GCA_005883765.1 Bacteroidota bacterium | reverse complement strand
TACCGACTGCGGAATTATATTTGAAGATGTTGCCGTTGGAGTTTACTACCCAGGCAGCACCGTTGGGGTCAACTGCGATTCGCGTGGCAGACCCCGGCATGGTTTCCCATGAGAGCCCGTCCCATCTATAAATAACGTTGTTGATGCCGGTGGCCCAAACCGAGCCATTTTTTCCGACGGCTATATCCTGGGCCGCTATTCCTTTAACCAAGGACCACGTTTGAGCCGGAAGACATTGCGAAAGGGCGAACGAAAACAAAGCTAATAGTGCTTGCTTGAACGGCGTGTTGAATAATGGTTTCATGTCAGTTCGTTTTAGTGATTGATTCTTTGTGATTTCTGTTTAGCGTTTTCCACGAGGGAGGAGCGGTAAGTTTTCTTTTCGATATTTCTTATTCTTTTGTCAAACATCCAGATCACAACTGCGATCATCAGCAGAGCGGCAACTGCAATTAGGATGAAAGGAAGATTTTTCTTCAGCATAGTACATCAGAAAATAAATTTTTTCGGCATAGTCAAGGTATATGGTGGCGCAACCCTTTTGCAAATTTTTACGGTGACAATAAGGCGACAGCGGGTGGACAAAAAAGTGACATCGGTTAGCTGCAAGCCGCAAGCTGCAAGCTGTATGCTTGGTCCTCAGGCTTTTGAATGGCTTGTGGCTTATAGCTCCTAGTTGCAGCTACATTTTGGCAATAACCTCTTCTATGTTAACCTCGCCTTCGAGGTTAAGACGTTGACGTAAGCGCTGCCTGGTTTTGTTTACGCTATTAGGTGAGATGCCGAGGATAGATGCGATTTGCCGGGTAGTGAGATGCAGCCTTGTAAGAGCAGCCATTCGTTGCTCGGCCAAAGTAATGTCGTTTACTTTTTCTATAAGATTTATGAAGAAACCTGGGTAGATCTTTTCAAAAAGAGTTTTGAATTTTTCCCAATCTGTCTCCGTAAGAATTGTTTGACTTGAAATGGAAGCAGCTAATTCCTGTTGTTCTAGTGTAAGAGTTCGATGACTCAACTGCCCTTCCAGTTGGTCAATCAGGTTTGTCTTCTCAATAATGCTATTGGTAAATAACTGCAACTGTGCGTTCGCAGCTTGCATTTCCTGGCTAGCTAACTGTTCTTTATGCCGATGTTTTAATCTTAACCGGTTTACATAAAAAAACGCAATGACTGAAAGCAAGATAATGAGCGCTATAATAAGGTTGCGAACAAGGACTTCTGCTTTTTTTTGCTCCTCCAACGAACGAATCGTGTGATAATTTTTTTCATTGTCAATACGCAACTGTGCAAGCTTAACACTGCTGAGTGTTGTCAGTCTTTCCAGTGAATCGTGAAGTGAAGTGTATAATTGATAGTAGTGATAGAAGCTATCCGCATTGCCACTCGCCTTGTACACATCAGCAGTCGTTTGATAAACAGATTGAAGAAAATTTTGTTTTTGCCAGGCAAACGAAACTGATTTCTTCAGAAAATTCAATGCTTCTTTCACCTTCGTCAAAGCACTGTCTTTTCTGCCCTGCAGCAGGTTGATCTTTGCCAGCCATTGCAATGTATAAGCCGCAATATTCCATTCATGTATTTTGTTGATGCTGTAGTCATATTGCAGCAATGATTTCGCTTTATCGTATTCTTTTTCAAGGAAGAAAACCTGTCCCATAAACCCTGAGTTAATTCCTAGCCAGGTACTATCATCCATTTTTCTGGCCACCTCCAGCGATTGTTGATAATTCCCAAGAGCTGAATCTAATTTTCCCAGCTGCTGATAGCCCTGGCCAATGGCATTCAAATATTTCACAGTGTCATATCTCGATAAGATATTCGCATTCTCTGGACGGTAAAGCCCCTTTTTCAAATAATAAATGCTCCTTTCATACTCTCTTGTTTGAAATAAAATTTCACCTAACGGTAAAAAAACGGCAAACCGGGTTTTCATTTCTTTTCCCAATCGCTCACCAATTTCTCCTGCCTGCAAATAATAGGTGGCGGCAAGCTCAATTTGTTGAAACCCGTACATCATGGAGGCATAAGCCCAGGATACCGAGAAAATTAGATTATCATCGCCTGTTTTATACGCTTCGTTTAAAGCCTGTTCAAAATATTTCTTTGCCAAACTTGCCTGATCGTTGTATCGGAAGGTATATACCTGGTCCGCACGCAACCAGAGAATTCTAGTGTTATAATAATGGTTGGATGACCCGGAATTTTGTAATTCACCCAATGCCCGCTCAACAAGAATACTGTCCCTGTGAAGGAGTGATTGCGCAATTCGCGCGAATGCCTCATCATCGATGCGACCTTTTACTTCGAGTTCTTTTTTCCACTTCCCAAGTGGCAAAGACGAAGTTTGGGAAAGAGAAAAATAATTCGTTTGTAACAGCACAAACAAAAGCAATAAAAAAAGGCGAGTGGGGATGGCGGGCATAACTATTGTTAATTTAAGAAAAACTCACCGCACGAAAAAAGTATTAACAATAAAAAACTGTCCCGATAAATCGAGACAGTCTTCAGAAACTCATTGTTTCTTAGTAAAAGCAGTTTGAACTGCTCAAAACCTCGTCCTGTTCAATGCCACAACTTTTGTAGTAATACTCTTGAGTTTTGATTTATAAACCTGGTCAAAACCGATCACATTTTCCGCTGGGTTACCTTGTTTAATATTGTTGAGATCGGTAATAAGTTTTGCGATTCTATCATCGTCTTTGATGGGAAGTTTTTTTGCTTTTTCGTCAAGCAACGAAATATAGTCTCTATAAAAGCCGTCCTGGATGGCGATAAAATCGCTCGTGAATTTTTTATACCGCTCTACCATGTCGAATACCGACAAACAATTACCGGCAAGGTTCCTGATCTTATCGTTTTCATTTATTTTCTTGTAATCAAAATCCTGTCGCGAAGAATTGGCAAGATCAAAGACGCCATTGATCTGCTCGCCAATAGATTCATTCATATCGAGCGAGCCTTCTAAAGTTGTTTGAATGTTACTTACTTCTTCAATAAAATCCTTGTATTCGATCACATGATTGTATAAAGCATTTTCGTAAGTGCTGTTGATCTTGTTTAATTGATTGTAGAACTCAATATATGGAGCCATTTGCAAGTTAATCTTTGAAATAATTTCCTTGGTGATTGGGTAACTGGCTTCCACAATGAGAGAATCTGTTTTTCTATCGAGCCTTTCCATTCTTGTTTTGTAAGTAGTGAACGAAGAGATCATGGAAACGGCGCTGCTGATAATTTGCAAAGGAGGAAAGGTCCTTTTTAATCCTTCCACAAGACCCGACACTTGCCCTTTTAATCTCTTCTTCTCTCCATCGACAAGAGGTAATGCATTTATATTGTCCTCGAGAGTTTTATCAATCACCTCCATCAACTGAAATCCAAGTGCATCGCTGGAGGGGTTGTTAATGTCAATGATCTTTTTGTAAAGAATATTTTGACTCCTTGCACTCGATATTTCAATCGTGCCTTGCTTTATTTCTTTGACGATCTCAATGCCGTACAACACCAGCTGGTAATTGCGCAGATATTTTATTTTCTCCGATTGAATTTCATTTTCCTGCAATCCTTTTATTACTTCCTTCAATTTTGCTACTTCATCGGCAAGATTACCTGTGGTAATCTCACTATTTCCCTGCGGTCTGCCTTGCACACCACATAACATCAGCAGTATGACCAATAACCGTTTCATACTTTTTTAATTTTGTCCCGATATCTATCGAGAGTTTACTTTTAAATAACTGCGCAAAGTTTCAACAGACGGATATCTATTTGATCGCTTCCATTTTCATAAAACCGTATTCTTCTTTTCCTTCGTATTTATTGATCAGGCTTTTTACCATCAGCACTATCTTATTTTCGGCCGTAAGTTTTCCATCATAACTAACCTCCCCCTGTTCGCTAGTCATTGAAAATTTAATGGTGCTGTCATTTAATGTGTATTTGCCTTTGTAGGGAGTTTTATTTTCCTTCTTGAACCAAGGAATAAGATTCGCAGGCTTTCCTGCGGTGGTTACCCCGATGACGGTGCCATCGGGATAGAAACGCAGGTAGTATTTGAACATGCTCATTGTGTTGCTATCGGGAATGCTCACATAGTAACCATCATAATCCAACTCCTTTTGCGCTGCAACGCATAGTGAAATCAAAATCAGAAAAAAGGTTATTGAAATTTTCATTCGCATAAGTTGGTTATTTGCATTCATTGTTCCATTTTGGATCGAGTGTAGTTCCATAAACTTTTATGCACTCATTTGGCGGCGTAGGCCAGGTTTTTTCAATAACCTTCTTCCATGGGTCCCAGGCAAGCCCTGTTGCGTCTTTGATGAGCAAGTAAATATTTGTTGCATCTTTTGGAATTGCGTAAACTTTCCGCCACCCAAGAGTAAAACCTTTTTGGTCCTGTGCCACGACAGTGTTACCGTTCTGTGTATATGTAAGTTTGACCCAGGCTGAATATCCGCCGCCCTGCGT
>VBAQ01000215.1:3575-4589 GCA_005883765.1 Bacteroidota bacterium | reverse complement strand
GAACGCCTTTTTGCTTTCAAAATTAGATTTGAACCTATATTAGTCCTAGCTTAAATAAATCTTTTCCATGCATAGGAGATAAGAAATGACATTCAACCAAGATATCCCTAAGGAATACAGCAAATCAATTAATGCTGTCATCAATTTCATTGGCGGAAATTTGACAGAAGATTTGTCATTAGAAAAGCTTTCATCAGTGGCCAATTATTCACCCTTTCATTTCCAGAAGATATTTAAGCAGGTCACAGGTGAATCCCCCAAACAATATATTGTGCGGACACGATTAGAAGCTGCCGCTCATTCGCTGATCATACAATTAGAAAAACCGATCAAAGAAATCGCTATTGAATCCGGTTTTACATCTGGGGCGACTTTTGCCAGGGCTTTTAAAAATTATTTTGGAATTTCCGCTGAATCGCTTAGAACTATTCCTCCAAAAAAAAGGATGGAGCTTTATAAGAAAGGCAAAAAGGGGCAGCAATTGTTAGATACGGATAGATATTTCAAGAATGTTGCCAGCGACAAGAAAGGACATAAAGACTTACATGTTGTCGTAAAGAGAGTAGGACTGATTTCCGGCATCTTTGTCACCTCCTCCCTTGAGGATACCCAGAATATCGAAAATGCCTTCAGAAAAATTACTCAATTAGCAGATGTAAATGATTTATTGCATGATCAATCGATGCTGGTTGGAATTATTTATCCTCATCAACGTTCATACAAGGCGATGATTTCAGTGAAGCACGGGATACAACCCGCGTCAAAACTTTTCGCCATGGAAATTCCTGCGTCAAAATACGCTACCTATAAAATAAGGGGTGACCTGGAGGAAACATTCAGGACATTAAAAATATTTACCGAACAGTGGTTACCTGGCAGTGGATACCGCTTGGCGGATATATGGGGGTTTGAAATTCTTTCAGAAAATCCGGCAAACACTTCCTATAGCATAATTGAAAGGGAAATGTACGTTCCTCTCATTCCCGCATAATTATCACCGCAAGATTTGCAAAT
>VBAQ01000215.1:0-3550 GCA_005883765.1 Bacteroidota bacterium | reverse complement strand
AGTCAGCACGGCGGGAGATGAACTTCGCATTGTCAACAAACCTATACAATTCAAAACTGTTTTTTTATGACCACTTCTTTGCAACCTTTAAATGTAAATCCAGTTCATAAGTTTGCCAGACTTTCGTTAGCAAGTATAATTATCACGGCCGTGTTCATTACCATTCATCATCTGTACAAATTGGGGCCCCCTGCACTTATCCTTGGCTCCGTGATAGTCGCATCGGGTGTGATGCTGCTTCGATGGTTCCGAAGCACGAAAGGCATCATTCCATTAATTCTTTACGCGTATGGATAATTGTTGGTTTTGGCCTCATGGATGGTTTCTGGGACAGCACGATCAAAATATTTTTTGCTAACTTTTTATTTCCTGGGTCCAGGCTTTTCATCCGGCTCCCTTTAGGACCTTATCTGTTTGAACTTTCAGGTGTACTCACATTTCTCGGAAGCATGTACATTCTCTATTATGGGTATAAATTTTTCAGTGCAGTATTTGTCGCTAGGCAATGGAAAATTTTAAACCGACGCCTGAAGTTAATGTATGGTGCTCTTTTCATAATTATGATCACTCTGGGTAGCTATCAAAGCTTAGAAAAAACTATTATCATTCCTCGGGATAAGGTAGTAAAAATAGGCATAACAATACCTATGGAAGGCCAGGGAAAATTATTGGGTACTTCATTCCTAAAGGCAATTGAATTAGCAAAGGAAGATATGAAGAGGACTAAGTATAAATATGAGTTGGTAATTGAAAACAGTGGTACAACTCCTATTGAAACTGATAAGGCCATACAGAAGCTAATTGAAAAAGATCATGTACAAGCTATAGTCGGCGGAATATCGGCAAGCGGAAGAATTATCAAACCTTATGCTACTTCTGCAAAAATTCCTCACCTCTGTGTATGTTCAATTAAAACTATTGGTGACGGGGAGTACAATTTCACAAACATCCCATTGGCTGAAGACGAAGCAATAGCCTGGGTAGCAGAAGCAAAAAAACAAGGAATTAAAACAGTCTCAATAATGAACCAAAAATATCCAAGTATTGAAGGGCATGTTAGAGCTTTGGAAGAAGAGGCCAGAAGACAAGGGATCGAAATTGTGTATGAAAAAGGATTCGAGGGATCCACTACAGATTTCAGTTCATTGATCAAAGACGCAAAAAACAAGAAGCCGGATATATTTTTTATTTCGGCGTTTTCTCCTGCACTGGATTTTCTGGGTGCACAATTGAAAGCTAATGGCATTAAGAATATTGCATCGATAGTTGCTTTATCTGTAAGCAATAGACCGGATCTATTTGAAGGAGATTGGTACACCGACAGCTACGTCGATTCTGCTTTCAAAGCAAGGTTCGAACAAAAATACCCGGGGGTAAGATTTGCTACTCACATGATGCCTTATGCTTACGATTCGTTCAACATGATGGTGCAAGCTTTTGAATCGGGACAAGATCCTGCTGAATATTTGCAGAGACTCACAAAATATGATGGTACTTCGGGGGCGCTCACAAGGAAAGCAAGTGAAGGCAATTTTAGGTCTGTTCCTGCGGTGTGGATCATTAAAAATGGTAAGCCACAGCTACGTTATGAAAAAACTAATTAGAAAAATTAATTGTAAAACAATAAAAATTATAAAACATGAAAAAAGCGACAGGTCTTCTTGTGACCATAATAATTTTTTTATCTGCTCTGGTAAGTGTTTATCTCATAGTTGGGAAGAATAAATCAAAATCCCCTGATAGTGGTACATATATATTCTCACATTAACAATGATGAAAAAAAATCATGAGATCATGATAAAAATTTATCGCATGCTATTTAATGCCCGCGTAACTTTAATTCAAAAAATGATCACGATCGGTGCAAAAACGTTTGTTATTGGCATTCTATGCTTGTTAGCGCTAACTGGTATGGGCCAAAGTTTTCAAATAGACACATTCTTGCATCACCAAATAAAAGAATACCATATTCCCGCTGTGTCAGTTGCGGTTATCAATAATGGTGCGATTGTGCTAACTAAAACGTATGGTAAAGCGGACGTAGAACATAATATACCGAACACAAAGAGCACTGCCTTCCAATTAGCTTCGGCAACCAAACTTGTTTCAGCAATGGCGATTATGACGCTGGTGCAAGAAGGGAAATTAGATCTCAATGAAAGGGTGAAGCATTATCTTTCGCAGGCACCTCAAGCGTGGGAAGATATGAAGGTGATCGATCTTCTTTCACATCAATCCGGCATTGTCGACTTGCTTGGGCTACAGCATGATTTTACCTCGTCAAAAGCTGCTTTGGATACGGCCTTTGCCACGTCTTTGGATTTTGCGCCCGGTACTAAGACCGTCTACGGAGGTGGCGACTACGCTGTAGTTATGATGTTAGTTGAAAAAATATCGGGGATGCCATTTCAAAAATTTCTTGGTCAAACTGTGTTAGAAAAGTTGGGAATGAACCACTCAGTGTACAATAATATGGAGCAGGATTTTATTTATAGAACATATGATGCCATTCCGTATGTCGCAACTGTTTACAAATGGGATACCGAAACATCGAAACAAAGAATTTTTTCCATGATGTTTCCGTCCTGGACTTATTCTGCCGGCGGATTATTCTCGTCGATTGAAGATCTGTCAAAATGGGCGATCGCATTGGATAAAAATACACTGCTTAAACCTGAGACGGAAGAACAGATGTGGACAGCGACAAAACTCAGGGACGGAAACACTTCCCCCTTTGGGGTTGGATGGATTGTTGACAAATACAATGGAGAAAAGGTTACGGGTCACAGTGGAGGACCTGCCCTTGCAGACATCGTTCGTTTACCCGGCCGAAAGTTAACTGTCATTGTATTGACCAATCAACTTGAACTTCGTCCATTTTTGGCGATGAAAGTTTTGGACTTATACTTGAAGAATAAGAAATGAAAGTTTTAAGTTCATCACTATAAGGAAAAAGAAAGAAGCTCTCTCGAAAGCAGAGCTTTTTGAATTTTTCAGCCACGCTTTGGCTTCCTTTTAATTGAGCAATCTACGGGGCTAAGCTCTTTTTGTGCTTTTTTTGCGCTTATTCTAGTTAACCTTATTGTGGATTGCAATAAGTGGATATTTTAATTTTGATGCATGCAATTACCCGACACAATGCGGGCCATGGTGATGAAACATGCACGGCAGCCCTTGATATTGGAAACGGTTGCGATTCCTTCGCCGTCTGAGCACCAGGTATTGGTGAAAATAATTGCCTGCGGAGTTTGTCGTACTGATCTTCATATTGTAGATAGTGAGCTACCGCATCCAAAGCTTCCACTAATTCTGGGGCATGAAATTGTGGGCATGGTTGTAAAAAAAGGAAACAAAGTTGGTAATCTCAACGTCGGTGATCTGATCGGAATTCCATGGCTGGGCTACACTTGCGGCGAATGTAAATATTGCAGAAGAGGTCAGGAGAATCTTTGTGACAACGCTCTTTTCACCGGCTATACAATTGACGGTGGCTATGCAGAATATACAGTTGCCGATGAAAAATATTGTTTTCCTCTTTCAAAAAAATATG
>VBAQ01000066.1 GCA_005883765.1 Bacteroidota bacterium | reverse complement strand
GCTGCGTAGGAAAATACTGCGATCAACTTCCTGTTCCGGTGTTTCCAACTTCATTTTATGAAACGATCATCTGCCTGATGCTTTTTCTTATACTCTGGTCAATCAGAAAAAAATTAAAAATACCGGGAACTTTATTTGCTGTTTACTTAATGCTGAATGGATTAGAGAGGTTTTTTATTGAGAAAATTCGCGTGAATCATCGTATGAATTTCTTTGGTTTCTATCCTACGCAGGCTGAAGTTATTTCGACACTTCTTTTTATCGCAGGGCTCACCATTTTCATCTTATTACGACGAAGGGCCTCGGGGAAAAGAATGGTTCTCACCAAGTAATTCCCATGATTTAGCGTTGCCATCTTTTTTTAGAAAACCGGAAATGGCGGCCCAGAAAGCATTTCAGCAATTCTGTCGTGAAAACAAATGTTTGCATAAAATTTGTTCTTATAAATTATCCCCAATCATTATGAGATTCGGACTTTGCAGCGTATTTTTGGGGATAGTCACGGACGGTAAATACTTTTGATTAACTATCCATTTGCAACTTTCTGCAAACAAAGACTGTCATTTATTAGTTGTTCTTTAAACACTTAGATTCATTATTATGAGGCAGCTTAAAATTGCCACCCAGATCACTAACAGGGACTCTCAAGCCGTAGAAAAGTACTTGCAGGAAATTTCCAAGATCTCGATGATCACCCCTGAAGAAGAAACCACCTTAGCTCAGCGAATTAAAATGGGAGACCAGCGGGCTTTGGATAAACTTGTACAGGCAAATTTACGTTTTGTGGTATCTGTTGCTAAGCAGTACCAGCACCAGGGCCTTTCACTTAGCGACTTGATCAACGAGGGTAACCTCGGTTTGATAAAAGCAGCCCAGCGTTTCGATGAAACAAAAGGGTTTAAATTCATTTCATACGCTGTATGGTGGATTCGCCAGTCCATCTTACAGGCGTTGGCAGAGCAGGGCAGATTAGTCCGCCTGCCTCAAAATAAAATTGGCACATACAACAAAGCTAACAAGGCCTACATGGCCTTCGAACAGGAGCATGAACGCGAGCCGTCGACCGAAGAGTTGGCAGAATTACTGGAGATGAGCGAAACGGAGATAAACAATATTTTTCAAAGCAACACGCGCCACACTTCATTGGATGCGCCAGTTCATGAGGCAGAAGACGTCGCGATGGGCGATCTTTTGGAAGGCAGCGATGACACCGATGATGATGTAATGAAGGATTCTTTGAGAAATGAAATTCGCCGGGTATTAAAATCTCTTTCTCCAAGAGAAGCTGAAATCGTAAATGCCTATTTTGGTCTCGATGGTGAAAATGGAGTAACCATAGAACAGATCGGTCAAAAATATGATCTTACCAAAGAGCGGATTCGGCAGATCAAGGAAAGAGCCATCAAGCGCTTACAAAAGGCTCGTTATAGTAATGCTTTAAAGGCTTACTTAGGTTAAAGACTTAAAAGCTCCGACGAACATCGCCGGGATAATAAGGATAGCAAATTGTGGGTTTATAAAGACAGCTCTGGTCATTTGGATCGGGGCTGTTTCTTTTTCGAAGAAGTTACAGATTCACATTCCCGGTCGCATCCATCTACCAATGAGGTTTTGCACAGGCTTTGCAGACGTCCGTTTCCCAACCATCACCAATTGATGATTTCAGGTTACTTTTGACAAATTTTTTCCGGAGATTACTGATCATGGAAACAACAGCGAGTGAAAAAATAAATTGTTTAATTATCGGTTCGGGCCCAGCGGGATACACTGCAGCGATTTATGCAGCTCGTGCCAATTTGAAACCGGTCTTATACCAGGGCGTACAACCAGGAGGGCAATTGACTATAACGACAGACGTCGAAAATTATCCCGGCTATGCTGATGGGATCCAGGGCCCGGAAATGATGGTGGATTTTGAAAAGCAGGCAGCAAGAATGGGAACAGACATACGCTTTGGACTGGCAACAAAAGTTGATTTTTCACAACAGCCTTATAAAGTCTGGGTAGATGATCACAAATTAATCGAAACATATACTGTGATCATCGCTACCGGTGCCTCAGCAAAATGGCTCGGCCTGGAAAGCGAACAACGGTTGAATGGGTACGGAGTAAGTGCCTGCGCTGTTTGTGATGGATTTTTCTTTCGCGGTAAAGAAGTGGCTATCGTCGGGGCGGGTGATACCGCTGCTGAAGAAGCACTCTACCTTTCTAAACTTTGCACCACCGTGCACATGTTCATTCGAAAGCATGAAATGCGCGCCAGCAAAGTGATGCAGGACAGAGTTTTTAAAACCCCTAATATTAAAATTTACTGGAACACCGAAACAGAAGAGGTTATTGGAAACAAACACGTGGAGTCAGTTCGTGTTTTCAACAATAAAACAGGCGAAAAACAAACGATTCCCGTCAGCGGTTTTTTTGTTGCCATTGGTCATCAGCCCAACTCAGATATTTTCAAAGGATGGCTTCATATGGATGAAGCGGGATATATAAAAACTATTCCGGGAAGTTCTAAAACGAATATCGAAGGAGTATTCGCCAGCGGCGACGTGCAGGATAAAATTTACAGGCAGGCGGTAACAGCCGCGGGAACTGGCTGCATGGCAGCCCTGGATGCAGAAAGATATTTGGGCGAGAAGGGAATTCATTAAATTCACGTTTAACGTTCAATGGTTACAATCAAACTGAAACAGCTTCGATTTTTTGCTCACCATGGATTATATGAAGAGGAACGAAAGGTATCTAACGAATTTATCGTGGATCTTGAAGTGGATTTTGACTCTACTGCAACCGTAATTACAAAAATGAGTGAGACTATTAATTACATAAAACTATATGAGCTGATAAAAAAACATATGCTTCAAACCACCGATCTCATTGAAACTTTGGCAATGAAAATTACAGGTGCCATTCACGATTCATATCCCCATGTAAAAAAAATTTCCATTTCCATCACAAAAAAGTTCCCGCCAGTCATCAACTTTAGCGGAAACGTTTCGGTAAATTTTGAAAAAGAATATTAAGCATCGCCAATGCTACTGTCTCTTTTTCCTTGTTTTTGATTTGATCGTTTTACTCATCGACCCTCTCTTTTTCTCAGATATGGATTTTACCATGGTTTGACCTTTGATAATTTGGTTCTTGTCTTCTACTTTGGCAAGCGAATTTGCATACGCCTCCTTTAGAAGTTTTTTAATGTATGCTTTTGGGAAATCGTTTTTATTTTTAACGAGGATGTATCTATACTGATTTCCTCTACCAAGTAATATTTTCTCCGGATCTGAAATTTCGGAACCCCAGTAAAAACCGAAGTGAATATTATGGCTCGTTCTTCCAACAGCAATAGAACAAAATGTATGTCCAACTCTGTCGGTTGGAGACCATCCAACTGCAAGCGCATTATAGTTGTCGTAAATCAGTTCATTGCAGTTAGGATAGAGCTTCCAGGCAAACTCGCGCAGCCATAGTGCGGTGTTCTGCAATTCTTCGGGAAAAACCGAAAGAAATTTTTTCAAGCTAGCGGTCTCATTTATTGCCATAAAACGGCTTTTCAGAAAGTTAAGAAAAATCCCAACATCGACCGGTTTATCAACAAAACTCAAACTTTCGATGGTTCCTGCACCGCAGTAAAAGTCACATCTGTGAGGCTGAATGCACCAGCAAGAAGTAAAACCATGTACTGGTTGGCAGATTAAAAACTAAGGTATGCGACTGGCGATGTAACCTTCAGCTGGCTGGATGATTAAGTGTCGTACTAATGATTTTTTCAGATCGAACAATTATGTTGAGAGTTTTATTTCAAAAAGTATCACGATTAAATAGTGAATAAACTAGCGGAAGTAGAAGTGTCCGAAGGACTCCTTCAGAGAGTGACGCAACGAAAACCGAAAAGCATTTCTGAAGCTGGCAGCAAAAAATTACAGAGGCACACGGGGACAACCATAGCGCTTATTTTTTTTGCCGGAAATATAGCTGCGACCTCCACCTGCATCACCACTGCCTAATCGGTAAGTAAGGTGAAGCCCCAGGAAATAATACCAATCTTTATGATTTGAACCACCTCGCTGCGCTCCCTTTGAAGGATAACTGGGATTACCACCTGGCAGCTCATCACCGCGGTAAGACATATCAACAGCTAGTTGTCCTCTTTCAGCCAATAAATCATTGGGGTCAACGTAAGTGGTGCTCACATCGTCAAAATAATCTGTAAATAATTTTCTCATCCCCAATTCGAGGCCAACGCGTAAGTTATCATTGATTGCATACTTCACACCGCCACCAAAAGGAATTGCAGGTTGTGTGAGTGCATACGGTTTTCGATCTGGATATTGAGGAAGCCCTTCTCCCTCTGTACTCAAAGGCTTAAGGAAAACTTTTTGCTTGCTGCCGTTAAAAGCGTAAGGATTAAAATGATAAACGGCGAGGCCTGCGAAAAGATACGGCGAGAATTTTTGATCGTAGAGATTGAAAAAATAATATTCGCAAACAAGACTAAATTCAGCCACTTTGGTTTCGAATGCGAGATTGCGCGCCCTCAGGGTGTCATCGCTGTTGAAACGATCTGCACCACCCACAATAGTGTACGTGAACCCACCCCTTACCATGAATTGCTCCATCAATTCATAGTTGACGGTCACACCGATCGCTCCATTTGTAACTCTCTTAGGAAAGATCCTGTCAACCAGATCCCCCTGGTATGCAGAAAGACCGCCGAAGACGCCGATATGCACCTTTTGAGAAAATAAAGTGGACCCTAGCAACATCAAACTTCCCAATAACCAAAACCTTCTCATAAATTTCAATTTTACATTTATCAGCAAAATTAAGGCCTAACGTCCGGCAAACGTATAACGAACCGGGACGGCAAATAAGTATGAAGCCATCATTTCTTCCTCCCATCATTTTAACGAGTGTAGTAATGCTGATTTAATTATTTTTAGAACCTCTAAAACGACAATATGCGATTTCGATTTTTATGGTTTGCCGCCATCGTGCTGGCAGTTGGAAACTCATGTAATAGCAACGTAAAAACTGCGACTGCGAAGAAAGATTTTCTTGCCGAGGATCTCGACACAACAGTTTCACCGGTGACAGATTTTTTTGATTACGCAAATGGAGGATGGATAAAAAGAAATCCTATCCCGGCAGACCAAAGTGGCTGGGGCATAGGCAACCTGGTGATAGAAGAAAATTTAAAACGGCTACGCGAGATTAGCGAGAAAGCTGCAGGGGCACATGTGGCAAAAGGTAGCAGCGAGCAAAAAATCGGTGACTTCTGGTCAGCGGCTATGGACAGCACAAAAATCGAGCAAAATGGTTTAAAACCTTTGCAACCTTATTTCGACAAGATTAATTCTATCGCCGATGTTCGATCTTTAGTGTCCACAGTTGCAGACTTAAAAAAAATCGGCTCGTTTACTCTTTTTAGTGATTTCGTAGCGCAGGATGATAAAAACAGCGATGTGATGACATACAAGCTCTGGCAGGGAGGAATTGGCTTGCCGGAGAGAGAATATTATTTCAAAAATGATTCAGCGACGATAAACATCCGCAATGAGTACATCAACTACATTACCAAGGTGCTGACCATGGCAGGCGATGACAGTATAAAGGCGAATGAGTCTGCAAAAAATATCTTGAAACTCGAAACGAGGCTAGCTCAGGCATCTCGAAAACTTGAAGACCTGCGCGATCCCTATAGGAACTATAATAAAATGGCAATCTCGGATCTCCCGAAAATGTCATCGACTATCGATTGGACAAACTATCTAGGCATAACCGGTGTGGCACATATCGATTCTGTTGTAGTTGGTCAACCAGAATTTTTTTCGGCCTTAAATACTGTTTTGACTACTTCGCCTATCAACGATTGGAAGACTTATGTAAAATTCAACCTCATCAATGATTTTGCCGGCTCGTTGCCAGAGAGATTTGGGCTGGCTGCGTTCAACTTTAGTAGACTATTTAGCGGAGCGAAAGAAAGAAGACCAAGATGGAAAAGAGTAATTGCGGCGGAAGAAAATTCAATGGGTGAGCTATTGGGTCAATTATATGTCAAAGAATTTTTTACGGAAACGGCGAAGAAAAGGTATTCAGACATGGTCGAAGCCATTCGCGAGGCATTAAAAGCTAGAATAAGCAAACTTACCTGGATGAGTGATAGCACGAAACAAAAAGCATATGTGAAGTTAGCGGCAATGAAAAAGAAAGTTGGCTATCCGGATAAATGGAAAGATTTTTCTGCCATGAATATTGGAACAGGAAGTTATGTTCAGAATTCTATCAACGCCAATTTGTGGTGGCATAATTATAATATGAATAAGCTGGGAAAACCTGTGGACCGTGACGAATGGGATATGACACCGCAAACCTATAATGCATATTATAACTCCTCGAACAACGAGATCGTTCTTCCTGCGGGAATATTTACGGTGCCTGGCTATAAAGATGAAGAGCTTGATGATGCCCTGGTTTATGGTTACGCAGGCGCATCGACCATTGGCCACGAAATGACTCATGGTTTTGATGATGAGGGCAGGCAATATGACGCCAAAGGAAATCTCGTAAGTTGGTGGACTCCTAAGGATGAGGCGGAGTTTAAAAAAAGAGCTGATGTCATCATCAGGCAGTTTAATGAATATGAGCCTGTGCCGGGCTACCACATCAACGGCAAAGCGACCACAGGCGAAAACATTGCTGACCTGGGTGGCATTCTGTTAGGCATTGAAGCGTTCAAAAAAACCGAGCAATACAAAAAAGGAGAAAAAATATCTCGTCTTACACCCATGCAACGGTACTTTCTTGGATACGCCCTTGGCTGGTTGGGGCAGATAAGAGAAGAGCAGTTAAGAAGCCGCTTGTTGACAGACGTTCATTCTCCGGCAAAATATAGAGTCAATGGACCCTTTGTTGATGTGGACGAATTTTACACAACTTTCAATGTGAAGCCGGGAGATAAAATGTATAGGCCGGATAGTTTGAGAGTGAGAATCTGGTAACACGGATTACACGAATTAAAACGAGTTACACGAATAAAGGGGCCGGCATTGCCCGCACTCATTTTTTATACAAACCAGTGTACTGAATTCCTAGTCCCGGGTCATCAGAATAAATGATTTTACCATAGTCATATTCAATTCCAGTCGCCACATCTTCCTCAAGCAATAAGGGTCCATCCATGTCGGCATGATCAATTAAGGGAAGCAGGTGAGAAATGGCCGCTGAGCCGATGCTTGATTCGTTCATGCAACCAATCATCACTTTCAAATCCAGTTCTCTTGCCCTTTTTATCATTCGCAATGCGGGAGTGATGCCGCTGCACTTGGTAAGCTTTATATTGACGCCATGAAAATGATCTTTACATTTCACCAAATCATTTTCAAATACACAACTCTCATCCGCAAATAAAGGAAGTGATGATTCTTTGTAGAGAATTTTCATTCCTTCCCAATTATCTTTTGCAAGGGGCTGTTCAACAAACTCAACTCCCGATTCTTTTAATTGGGGAATCAATTGCAATGCAGTTTCCAGGTCCCAGGCAGCATTAGCATCTATCCTCAAAACCGAATCTGTATTTTCCCTCAAGGCTTTTACAATGGCAATATCATCGGCTGTTCCAACCTTCACTTTGTAAATAGGCCAGGGTTTTTCTCTCATCTTTGCAATCATCCTATCGATACTGTCAATGCCAATCGTGTAATCCGTTAAAGGATTATTAGCAATGTCTCCATTCCAAAATTCATACAATTTTTTTCCTTTCATTTTTCCATACAGGTCCCAGGCCGCTATATCCAGGGCGCAAACCAAAAAATGATTTTGAGGAAACAGATGATGCAAATAATGCCAGTAACGACCCGGCTCGGTAAAAGCAAATTTTTCAATGAAGGTCTTTTTGGTTTCAAGATCTTCAATCATTTTCTCTACTGGTATGTTGTAATAGCTGATGGCAGGAGCCTCTCCATAACCCTTCCATCCAAAATTTTCCAATTCAACGATCAAAGTGGGCTGATGAGTTTTTGTTCCTTTTGAAATGGTAAAGAGATGACGGAATTTGAGATTGTATTGCCAATAATTTACTTTCATACCTCACCCTTATTCCCTCTCCTGAACGAGAAGGAAGCCGAGCTATAGTTTAAGATTTATCCCTGTAATTAAACATTTCAACTTATGAATCCCTAATCCAAAAAATATTCAACCTATGTCTTCGCTTTTGGGGACAGGGGTTTAACGGCCAGAGTGAACTACATATCCTCTTAGCTCTTCATTAAATTCTTTTTGCTTCAAAAGGTCCTCGAGCGTTAGATGGATGCGGTATCGCCAATAGTGATTAGGAACAGCGGGGATATTTATTCTTTCTTCATTTGGATTTTCACGGCGAATTTTTTCATTCATGCCTAAAATATCCTGTAATTGAAAAATGCTCCACATGGCCGGGCAATATAAATGTTGCAATACAACAGCACGATTTATCCAGGCTTCACAGAAATATGGCGCTCCTCCATGTTGTCCCAATATATTGTTATAAAAACGTTGCGTACGGGCACGGTCTTCTTCCCACCAGCCACGAATTGTACTCATGTCATGTGTAGATGGAGTAGCAACCGATAGGTAAGGCGCATCGTTAGGATGAAAAAATTCTTTGGTGGTTTCTTTTGGCATGCGTTGAANNCCAGGCTTAAGATGCCCAACTGCTTCATTACGTCAGGTACACATCGTGGAACCATCCCAAGGTCTTCGCCACAGATGAGCATGTTGGTAGACCTTTTCAGGTAGGGCAGCTTATGCATCGCTTCTTTTTTCCAGAAATCATCCTGGCGACGAAAAAAATAATCTACGTAAAGGTCTTTGAGTTTTTGTTGTGTGTTCCAATCAAGGAGACCAAAAGAAATAGTGCTCTCCATGCCGAATCTAAAATGAAATTTCTCACCTTCAGAGTTTTCTTCTTCAAATAAGATCACATTTGAAATCAGGTCAAACAATCCCTGCTTAATGGCGCGGTTTTCACCAGTATCATCGAGGCTGGCAAAATAATCCTGCACTTGCCGTTGTGTGGCTGTTCCCATTTCAAGCTCATACCTTCCAAACTCGTTTGGTACCACAAATTCGTTTCTCACCCTTTGTGCGTGAATTCCAAATACCTGGTTGATGATCTCATCCGTTATGAATGGCTTGCAATAGCGATAATAATCGAACCAAATTCCTTTTTCACCAAATTCAACTATACTCACAGGAATGGCCGGGACAAAATATCCCATGATCCCTTCTATGGCGTGCATAGGTATACTCCAGATGCGAAAAAATCCAAGTATATGATCAATGCGAAAGGCATCAAAATAACTACTCATTTGCTCAAACCTCTTCCTCCACCACGCGAACCCATCTTCCTGCATCCGTTTCCAATTGTAAGTGGGAAACCCCCAGTTCTGTCCCTTGATGGCAAAATCATCAGGCGGGGCCCCGGCTTGCATGCACATACTATACAATTCGGGTTCTACCCACGCGTCACAACCATAACGATGTATCCCAATCGGAATGTCGCCCTTCAGAACAACGCCTTTTTTATGTGCATAATCCGCAGCTTCTTTCAATTGAAAATGCAAATGGTACTGAATAAAATAATGAAGAGCTATGTCGCCAAATGTCTTTGAGCCCGGGGACGTCAGTTTTTCAATGTCTCGCGGGTCGTAGACGCCGTTCGTTTTCCACTGGTCAAAATGCGAAGAACCATTGTTTTTATCCCGGAAATAACAAAAGGCAGCATAAGGAGTAAGCCAATGCTTATTGTTTTCAAAGAAATGCTGGTACTCTTTACTTTCAAAACAGTCCTTCCCTAATAATTCATACAATTCTTTCAACATACTTAGCTTGAACTTCATCACTTCTTCATAATCCAGTTCTGCCAGGTCGTTCAACTGTTTTTGTTTTCTTTTTAATGAACGAAGTTTATCTGCGTGCTGCTTTCCGGCGACCTTTTCGAGATTGGTATACAAGGGATGCAAGGCAAAGGCAGATATGGCGGCGTAAGGGTATGAGTCCGTCCATGTGTGAGTCGCTATGGAGTCGTTTACAGGAAGAACCTGGATCAACTTTAATCCTGAAGCTTTGGCCCAATCCACCAGTAATTTCAAATCGGAAAACTCTCCCACGCCAAAACTATTTTTACTTCGCAAACTGAAAACCGGAATGGCAACGCCGGCTCCTTTCCATGTGTTATTGGGAAGATGAATAAACCCGTCATGAATTACGGTGATCCTCTTTTTCGCCGGCTCTCCATATAACAGGCGATTATTTCCAGTTTCATAGCGAAGGAATTTCTTTTCTTTCAGACTATAGACGCCGTACTTATAGGCAACAGGAAAATCTTCTTCGGAGAGGTCTATCCTGGCGAACCACCAATTCCCCTGTTTGCTCATCAAACAAAGTTTCTCGGTGGACCAATAGTTAAAAGCCTTACTGGCACCCGACAGACAAACAACTTCATTTTTTTGAAGCAAGGGCGCCTTTATTTTAAAAATATGAGTAGGGTGTTTGTCTGTTTTTATCTTTATGTTACTTGCATTGGCACTCAGCAGCGTCTTTTGAAAAGGAGCGGTGTAAAACGTATTCTCATATTCGCCGGCGTGATTCCATGTATCCATAAATTGCAACTCGGCTATTCCATTCTTTACAAGATCCGCGGTACGATCATTTCCAAATTCAGGGATAATCTCTCCATCTTTTGTTTTGAAAACATAGCGATATTGAAGTTGATTGATCTTCTTTCGTTTCAGTTCGATCGTCACTCCCCAAAATTCCTCATTGAAGTATGTCATAGGCAACCCTTTGGACAAGTCATCATTGCCCAATTCATCGGTATTACCGCTAATCAAAAGACTATCCCCAAACTCAGTCTGAAAACGCAAGTAAAACTGAACTTTCATGCGCAAGCAATTATAGTTGGTTATTTTATTAGAAACGTTGTGTTTTAGAAACACATTAGGCAGCGAAAATAAAAAAAAGCCTCATTGAATGTATTTTTATTTATCCTTGCCGGATCTTTTTCTATGCAATCTTTTGATGTACGATGGCGCAGCCTGTTTTTATTTTGCCTTGGAATAGCAGTTGCGACGACATTTATTATGCAATGGCTGGCAAGTGATTTTTGGCTGGACGATCAAAAATTCTCAATCCTTGGCCTAGAATTGTTCTACTCAAAAAGAGAAGTCATTGACGTGCTTACTCAAATAAAGCAGCCGGCAAAAATAGCTCTCAACTATCAACTAATTTTTGATTTTGTATTCATGACCGGCGTTTATCCGGGCATCGCAAGCCTTTGCATGATGGTAAGGGGAAAAATATACAATGCTGCTCCCAGGAATATTTTATTTGCTTTGGCAATGCTGCAGCCCGTAGCATGGGCATTTGATATCACAGAAAATATTTTCTTGCTGAACTGGATGGACAAACCTGAGATCGGTTCGGAATTTAGCACCTATCATAATATCGTCGCGGTAAAATGGTTAATTGCATTAGCAGGGATATTCACTTCAATCGTTTTAGTTATTTTTAAAAAACGACGGCGTTCCCGGTAATAGCTTAATCAACTTCCCTCGAATAAAATCCAACAAATTCCTTTCTGTCCCTTATTTTTGCACTGCCTCTATTCACTTCGACCACCTAAAACAAAGACTCGTAAACATGCATCAGAAAAGAAAATACCGCAGCGCTGCATGGCTTGTTTTTTTCATCTCAGCAGCAGCATTGGCATTTGCGATTGTCAGTCACTGGCCGTGGCTAACTCTTATCATCCCCTTCGTCACTACATCCTTTGTTTGGGCGATGGATATAATATGACTAATACAAGATTTCGACAGCCACGATTATAGAAAAACCTTCGGCGCTCACACGCCGAAGATTTTTTTATGAGAAGAGTGTTAGAGAAGGATCACGACCAACACAATGGCCAGCCAAACCAACAAACCATATAACGACCATTTTACTACATCGCTTCCGACGTCACCAGTTTCTTTAAGGATAAGAGCGATCACGACGCCAACCGGACCTAAAACAAGGCCCAACAAAAATCCAAGTACATTCATTGAGCCGATATCATCAAATTTTTTCTGTACGTCAGCCATGGTAACGACCTCGCCTCTTCTTACCATTTTTCTTACTTTATGCTGAAGCATTTTAAATTCGAGCCGTTGAATAATGTTCATCTTTTTCCCCGTCAGCTCCTGAAATTTCTGAGGCGTGAGGGTGAGAAACTGCTTTGCAGAAATCAACGAAAGCGGATTGGGGTTTTTTATGGTGGTTGTGGAGACAGGTTTAGAAATTACGACCAGGCTGGTAAAGGCATTGGCAATGTTACAGGTAAACAGAGCAAGGGTTCCAAGCATTAGCACATACATTGTTGGTTTCATAAACTTTGGTTTTGTAATGGAAAAATTTAAGCAAATTTAGGATGTAAAAAAATACAAATCCGTTTTGATAAAAAATCTTTCCTCTTGCCGGGGCTGAAATGTCAAAAAGAGTCGCAAGCCAAATAATCAAAATGCTTTCATTGGTTTCTTTTCGGGTGAGTTCTGAGGCTCCCTAAAATTCATTCCCAGATTATACATCACAAAACTCCAAATGTCTGTTGCAAGTTCCATTCTTTTGCTGGTTGGCATTCCGCCTCCGTGACCCGCTTTCGTTTCAATGCGAATAAGAGTAGGATTGTCTCCCGAATTGTCGGCCTGCAGGGTGGCGGCAAACTTAAATGAATGCGCAGGTACGACCCGGTCATCGTGATCGGCTGTCGTAACCAGGGTGGCAGGATATTTCACACCAGGTTTTAGATTTTGTAATGGAGAGTATTTATAGAGATATTTAAACTGATCTGGATTATCGCTGCTCCCGTATTCAACGGCCCATGCATAGCCAATAGTGAATTTATGATAGCGCAACATGTCCATCACCCCCACTTGCGGAATGGCGACTTTAAAAAGCTCGGGCCGTTGTGTCATGCAAGCCCCAATCAACAAACCTCCATTTGACGCACCCTGTATGGCCAGCTTACCGCTGTTGGTATACTTGTTATTAATAAGCCACTCGGCGGCGCTGATGAAGTCATCAAATACGTTTTGCTTTTTATCGAGCATGCCGCTCTTGTGCCATTCTTCGCCATACTCACTTCCTCCACGCATGCATACGCTGGCATATAAACCACCTTGTTCTAAAAAGAAAATTACAGATGGGTTGAACGCGGGCGTAGTAGCGGCGTTGAACCCACCATAGCCATACATCAGCGTAGGATTATTTCCATTAAGCACAAGGCCTTTTCTGAAAGTAAGAAACACAGGCACCTTTGTTCCGTCCTTGCCCGGAACAAAAACCTGCGCCACATCATAATCTTCTGGCCTAAACTTTACTTCGGTTTTGCGGAATAATGTCGATTGCCCGGTTTTAATATCATATTTAAAAATAGTCGGCGGATAGTTGAAAGATGTGAACGTATAAAAAAATTCGTTGTATTGTCTTTCCGTACCAAAACCAAATGCTGTACCAATGCCCGGTAATTTAATTTCCCTAACCAGTTTCCCATCATAGCCATACTGATACACTTTGGTAGACGCATCTTTCAGATAGGAAGCGAAAAGATAACCTCCTCCCGTGCCAACACCTTGCAAGACCTCTTTTTGTTCTGGAATGATTGTTTTCCAATTTTCTTTCCCCGGATTTTTAGGATCAACCAATACCAATTTATAATTCGGCGCCCCGTCATTAGTCTGCACCAGTAATTTATCACCAGCGTTATCTACGACGTGTGGTTCCGTTGAAAAACCTGGCACTAACAAACTAAAATTTTTTTGTAAAGGATCTTTTATGTCCCAAAACCAAACTTCGCCACCGCTTGTCCCTTCCGACGTGTTAAGAATCAAGAAACGTTCATCTTCAGTCAGGCTAACATTTGCAAACCGTTGCGGATGCTCCTTATCCTCATGAATCAATTTATCTTCTGATTGAGGCGTGCCAAGGCGGTGGTAGTATGCCTGTTGACCGATATTTTTCCCTTTCAGAGCCTCTCCTTCTTTTGGTTCGGGATAGCGGCTATAATAAAATCCTTCATCGCCTTTCCAACTAAAGCCCGTGAACTTTAACCATCCCAGTTTATCGCTCAAAAGTTTTTTTGCTGCAACATCCATTACATGGCCCTCCTGCCAATCACTTCCTGATTTTTGAAGAGTGTATGCAACATATTTTCCATTGAGTGAAAAATTAACTCCGCCAAGGGAGACCGTTCCGTCATCTGATAATTTATTCGGGTCAATAAAGACTTCAGGTTGCCCTGTCACTCCCTTTTGTCTATACCAAACCGCCTGGTTTTGCAGACCTTCGTTTTTCGTGAAGTAATAAAAATTCCCTTTACGGAATGGAGCTCCATATTTGGGATAATTCCACATTTCCTCGACGCGTTTTTTGATCTTGTCTCTGAAAGATATTTTTGACAAATAATCAAAGGTCAGTTTATTCTCTTCCTTAGCCCAGGCCCTGGTTTCCTCGCTGTTATCATCTTCAAGCCATCGATATGGGTCTTCCACTTTTACTCCATTGTAATCGTCCACTACATTTTCTCTCTTAGCAACCGGATATTTGATTTGTGCGTGTAATACTGCAACAGGAACCAACCAAAGTAAAACGAGTAGTAACCGTTTCATAGATTTTCTGATTTGCTTTCTAAATTAAGATTTTATGCCCTTGTAAAATCACCATTAATATAATTGACACTATCACTTAAAGTGTGGATAGATGCCAGAAAATTCCAAAAACAAACTAACTTTTTTCGTTTTGTGTTGGTTTGATATTTGGAATAGTTTTACGCGATGAATAAAAAGAAAAAGACTTTAGTACTGGGTGCATCGGAAAATCCTTCACGCTATAGTTTTCTTGCTTTGCAACGCTTGCAAGCTCACCAGCACCCGGTAGTCGCTATTGGCAAAAGACGAGGTATAGTTGGTGACGTACAAATTGAGACGGGAAAAAAAGAGTGGAAAGATGTTGACACCATAACGGTGTATCTTAATCCAATGCATCAAAAGGAATATTATGACTATATAGTGTCCCTAAAGCCGAATCGCATAATTTTTAATCCGGGCGCAGAAAATGATGAGCTGGCCGGGCTAGCTGCACAAAATGGCATCCAACCGGTTGAAGCATGCACTCTCGTAATGCTTGCCACGAGCCAGTATTAAACAGCATCGTAAAAAACTAGTTGACAAATCGAAAATGTACGAAAGCACCCTAGGGGTAAGCACTTGATTTTTTATCTTTCCAAATCAAACACTTGCAAACCGAAAACTAATTTGCAAAATTTGTTTATCCGTCCCCGTTGAAAATCGACGTTGAATCAATTCAACCGTCGATGGAAATATCCTATTTAGTCTAAACAATATCTAAATGAGAAACCTAAGTATTGCTGTACTCAGCGCATGCTGTCTTTTTTGTGCTCTGTGCTCTTTTGCGCAAACCAATCGTAGCTCGACGAAGGTTCCTATTAATGAACCCGATTACAACAAGCCAAAGTTGTTTGCCGATCTCCCTGATCAGCTAGAATTCAATCCAGTCAATCTTTCTAACCTGTTCATGCTTAAAGTTGGTCAATCAGTGGATGTTCCCATCAGCTCGGATTTCAACTTCTCAGGCCAGGTAGTTTCAAAATCTGACGATCCTAAATCAGTGAGCGTGGTGATCCGTTCTACCAATCGTGTGGGCGCTAGACTTGTGTTTACAAAAATTACGGATGCTGACAATACCATTAAATATATTGGACGAATCATTAGCCTTCAGCATGGAGATAGTTATGAAATTATTTCAGTGAATAATCAATATTATCTTAAAAAGAAAGGACTTTATGATCTTATAAGCGAATAACTGATTTTTCGAAGCGCCCGTTTTAATCCAATCCTATGCAAAACCAATTTTAAATCCACCTTGTATGAAAAACCTGATCCGTTCATCCTGTCTTGTGGGACTACTTTGTACAAGTGCTTTAGTGGCATCTTCACAGGTTCCCATTTTGGAAAGTTATCCCTCCGCCACGCCGACTATTTATCTTGACTTTGATGGCCAGACTGTGTCAGGCACCAGTTGGAATGTAAGTGGTCCGATTTATTGCGGGGCTTCCGGGCTTAGCGCAGCACAAATGACAGAGGTGTTCAACCGAGTGTCAGAAGATTACCGTCCATTCACTGTAAACATCACCACCGATTCAACCAAATATTGGAGTGCGCCCGCCAATAAAAGAATGAGAGTTGTTATTACAGTCACTTCTGATTGGTATGGTTCAGCAGGTGGTGTCGCGTTTGTAAATTCATTTACCTGGGGTGACAATACTCCTTGTTTTGTGTTTTCCGCTTTATTAGGATACAATACAAAAAACATCTCAGAGGCTTCCTCGCATGAAGCGGGCCATACTCTCGGTTTGCGACATCAAAGTGTGTACAACTCGAGTTGTGTAAAAACATCGGAATATAACTCCGGCATTGGAACAGGTGAAATAAGTTGGGCGCCGATCATGGGCGTAGGCTATAGTCGAAATTTAACAACATGGTATAACGGTCCTAATAGTATCAGCTGCAGTACAATCCAAAAAGATCTTGATGTAATTACCAGCGCAGCAAACGGTATAACCTATCGTTCGGACTTTTCTTCGAACGCTTTTAACACTGCTGTCAACGAAACATTTTCCAACGACCAGTTTACGGCTAACAGCATTCTTGTAAAAAATACATATCAGAACTATTTCAAAATCACTGTTCCTTCTCTAAAACTTTTCCAGTTAAGTGCTGTCCCTTTCAATGTGGGTTCGGGCAATGCAGGAGCAAATCTCGATTTGAAGGTTTCTTTGTATGACCATTCGCAAGCTTTGCTCAATACGTATACTTCAAGTTCCACCTTAAACGTACTTATCGATACTACTTTAAGTACCGGCACCTACTATTTCAAAGTAGAGGGAACAGGAAATACTTACGCACCGAACTATGCTATCCAGGGATCGTATTCCGTCCAGGGAGAATTGGTGGAGAGCCCGCTGCCTTTACATAAGCTCGAATTAAAGGGAACATTCAATAATGATAACCATATCCTGAACTGGACGTTGCTGGCCGATGAAACATTAACAAGGCAAGTTATAGAGAGATCTACGGACGGGAAAAACTTTTCCGAATTGACACAACCTGCTAACTCGGACCGCTCCTACACCTATCGACCCGTGGATACAAAGGCCGCGCTATATCGTGTGTATGCGGAATTTGATAATGGCGGCCACTACTATTCAAACATTGTTGCCATTAAGCCATCTGTTAATAATGCCAGGCCAAAACTTTTAAACAACCTGATTACAAACGAAGTGATTACAGTAACAAGTCCTTCGGCTTTCGACTATTCATTGTTTGATTTGAACGGCAAAGTGCTGAGTAAAGGAAGATTGGAAAGCGGGATGAATACCATCAATACAAACGGAATGATCACCGGCATATACCTCATCCGTTTTATCGATGGAGATCAGCAATGGACTGAAAAATTAGTTAAACAATAGCTTTTTCGTTCCGCCAGGCGGAACATTAATCCGTGCACTATTTGTTGGTCCGAGGTTTTTCTATAACTTAGAAAAACCTCTTTTTTTATGAGATGGAGAAAATTTAATGGCGACCCAATTGAATTACCCATTTACCAGGCCGTTGAAAACGTTATCAAACGTGAAACTGAAAAAGGTTTCAGATTGAAAGTTTGCATTGGTACCGATTCGCAGGTAAAAGGCCAGGACACTGAATTTGCCACTGTCATTGTTTTTTTGCGCGAGGGCCACGGCGGTTTCATGTTTATTCATAATGAAAAGACCCGCCAGAAGTTCACGATCAAAGAAAGAATGTTATTGGAAGTGGCAAAGAGCATTGAAATTGCATATGAGCTTTGCAACCTTTTTACCATCTACAATGTAGAAATGGAAGTACATGCAGACATTAACACGAATCCGCACTTCAAGAGTAATGATGCCTTGAAGGAAGCGATGGGTTATATCCTGGGAATGGGTTTTGCATTTAAAGCCAAGCCCGAGGCCTTTGCCAGTAGCAGCTGCGCCAATAAGATCGTAAACTGATCTTTGATTTGCAAGTGGAATCCTGCCTCTCACCGAGGTAGCAGAACGCTGTCTCACTATTTTTATTCACGATCCGAATAAACATGGTTACAAAAACCAGGAAGGGATAATGAGGAGCTATTGTACGGACGACGGGAAATTTTTGACGTCTTTGATATTTACTTTAGCATCGAACTTTTGAGTGGGAAAGTCTTTGATCGCGGCATGACCGCCATTATAAAGTTGTTCTATCCTCTTTGTTTCATTTTGCGCCAGCGAAAAAGTAATCAACACCATCACAAACAAAACCACAACAATATTTCTTTCGGTAAAAAATACTTTCATAACTAAGGAGTATATTAAATGCAATATAGCTCATAAATTTTGAAAATTCCAATAGCGAAAAACGGAATTTATCTGGCTGCATTTATGAATTGACTAATATAACCCATTATCTCATTTCGCCCCTCCTTTGTAATGGCAGAACTTATAAAAAACATGGGCGGTTCTTCCCATGATCGCTCCAGTTCTTGCATAAATAGATTTACATTCTTCTCTGTTACCCCTGGTTTGTTCTTATCTGTTTTCGTAAAGACTAATGCGAATGGTAGTTGCCACTTTCCGAGTTTACTGATGAACTCAAGGTCAATTTTTTGGGGCGTATGTCTGCTGTCGATAAGCACAAAAAGATTTAAAAGATTCCGTCTTTTGCGAATATAGTTTTCGATCATTTGCTCCCATCGCCTGCGGCTACTTTTAGAGACATTAGCAAAGCCATAGCCGGGAAGATCGACCAAATACCACGGCCGTTCCACCACCGTTGCCCGAGAGGAAGGAGTTGCGGAACTTTGTATTTCGAAATGATTTATTAATTGGGTTTTGCCTGGAGTAGCAGAGGTCTTTGCCAGCTTGCTGTTGTTGCAGAGCATATTGATCAATGATGATTTGCCAACATTGCTTCGGCCAATAAACGCAATCTCCGGCCGGTCAGGTTCGGGGCATTCATCGACTGAGGGACTACTGGTTAAATACTTTGCTTGTTTGATCTGCATAGCTTCATGCAAGGGCGTAAAGATGCGCAAAACTTTGCATTGACGACTATAGATGAAAATTCAGTCGGCAAAACATTGGCGGCAACAATTTTTTACCCGATGATCATTATTTATCACTCATCGTCAATTCTTACCTTCGCAGCCTCATGGAAAAACGCTTACCTCACGAAAGTGTTAGGCCATTCAGCGATTCAAAAAAAACAAAAAAGGAACAGGTTGCGGAAATGTTTGATGACCTCGCTGACCGGTATGATCTGATGAACCGCATGCTTTCATGCGGCATTGACATAAAGTGGAGGAAAAAAGCGGTCAGCCAGCTGAAGAAAGATGAACCGAAACAAATTTTAGATGTCGCTACAGGCACAGGCGAGATGGCGATCATTGCCTACCATCTGTTAAACCCTGAGAAAATAATTGGAATTGATATTTCGGAGCAAATGCTGGAACTAGGAATAAAAAAGGTTGAAAAAGAAGGACTTGCCAACTTTATCCAGTTACAAGCTGGGGATAGCGAAACAATAAATTTTACCAATGATTCGTTTGATGCGGTAATGGTGGCATTTGGGGTAAGAAATTTTGAGCATCTTGAGAACGGTTTGAGGGAAATGCTTCGTGTATTAAAGCCTGGGGGTAAACTGGTAGTACTTGAGTTTTCACGACCCCGCATAAAAATTTTCCGTAGCCTGTATAATTTGTACATGGGCATCGTTGCCCCGGAAGTAGCCCGTTGGTTTTCCCAAAATAAGAAGGCTTACCAATATCTGAACCAGTCGGCCAAATTATTTCCAGACCGCCACGATTTTATTGATATTTTAAACAGAGTTGGTTATTCCGATACCTCATTTAAATCATTAAGCGCAGGAATATGTTGCATATATCTGGGAAAAAAGCCCCTAAGATGAATTTTATTTATGTTTTGGTGATTCTGTCTTTATTGGTCACTTCAAAAATATATTCTCAGGAACGAGACTATTATCAAACCGAGCACGATGCGAAGCCATACTACTTTGGGATCACACTCGGATTTAATATTGCGAGTTTTCACGCCGAGCCGCATCCTCGCTTTTTGCAATATGACAGCGTGTATGTCGCAAAGCCGTTGACATCCGGAGGATTTCAACTGGGACTGCTGGCAACAGCAAGGTTGACGAATCGCTTTGAACTTCGGTTCAATCCACAATTGCTATTCACGGAGCGAAATTTATTTTACAAGCTCAAGTATGCTGATCCCTTTGAAGAAACTGATTCTGTAACAAAAAAAGTCGAATCGGTAATTACGACTTTTCCACTGCAGCTGAAGTTTTTCTCCGATCGCATTGGCAATTTTCGCGTGTACATGCTGGGTGGTGTGAAGGCTGATATTGATCTGGCCAGCAATGCGCGTGCAAAACGAGCGGAGGAGCTTGTAAAGATCCAGAAATATGATTATGGATTTGAAGCCGGTCTCGGCTGTAATTTTTACTTCCCCAGTTTTATTTTGTCGCCGGAAATAAAGATCAGTAATGGTTTGAAAAATATTCACAGCCGCGACGAGAATTTAAAGTACTCCAACGTACTTGATCGCATTTCTTCGAGAATGATTATTTTTTGTATTCACCTGGAAGGATAGACCCCTATCCCCTGAAAGAAGAGAACTATTTTGTACCATTTCCGGTTAAACAGAGATTTTTTTTAGACCGTCACAAAGTTTTCAAATATTCAATCACAGCTTTTCTCTCTGCATCTGTCAAATGATCGCCAAAACTGTGGCCATAATTTCCGTAACCCGGCAGCATTGTATTGTAAACATATTTATTACCTGGAGCTGGGAGAGATTGATACTGCCAGCCTAGTTTTTCATAATCATACTTTGAAGAGTCTCCGGAGGAAGTCCCCTGCACGAAGTCCCTGGCCCAGTACCTTGGTCGAAGTTTGCTGTTCAGAACTGCTTCGATGGTTGGCACAGAACCGTTATGAAAATAGGGTGCCGTGATCCACACTCCATCCAATGGTGGCGCAATGTAACCATTGAAGGGAGCAAGTGTTGCAGGATGATCGCCTTTACTAAACCAACTCTTATTATACCAGTCGATCAGGTCAGAATATTGATAGTTGCTTTTGTTGAGCAACGAATCCGTGCCTATTATGGATTCGGGAATCAGAAGATTCGGATATTGTCCGTTCGCGCCGTAAGTTCCATGACAACGGCTGCAGTTATTTTCGAAAATGGTTTTTCCTTCTCCTGCTAGTTGCTCATCAATTCCCTTTGGATATTTGGGAGCTTCAATAGTATATAAATACGAAAGCACATCGGGCATGTGCGTGTCTACTTCTTTTGCATGAACAGTATCTTTTGTGGTCAGCAAACTCGATCCCATCAAAAATCTTCCAAAATCGCCACGGCCAAAACCATTGTAAAACATCGCATTCTTTTTTTTCAATAACCACCATGCAGGCACATCAGAAGGAATAACTTGTTCGGGTAAGATAACGCTGGGTTTCCGATTCCACTCAAGAGTTACTGGATCCCGGTGAGACACAAGCAATGCAGTCAGTCTATCCGCAGGATTTGCCCCCACAATGTCAGTAAAAAGTTCGTCACCAATGTCCAGGCTGACTGTTAGAAAATCTTTTGCTGCCTCATATTTTTTTGGCTTTAGCTTCAAATATGACAGCAACATTTTCTGAAACGGTTTTAACTTTTGTTCTCTTGTAAAATCACCAGTCGAATTTCCAAGACCGATGATTAATTTGCCATCAAAAAACTGGGCGTGACATTGAAAACAGTTTGGCACCACAACGCTCTCCCCATTAACTGCCTTCACAACATTAAAGTCATAGCGGACCTGCGAATTATCGCCGGCGCGATCCAGTAAGTTATTTTTTTCTTTCTTAAAAATGAACTGATACAAATTGAGTGGAAGCCCACTTTTTACATAATCCCCGCTGATGATGTACTGATATCCGGAATCTGCGTTGCCAAAGCGCTGCTGACTCCGCGGAATGGGCACAGGATCGTCATTTGACGTAACGGTAATGAATGAAATACATCCAATCAAAAAGACACCACAGACAATTAATTTTTTCATAGCTGCGATTTATTTTTCCGCCTCACTGGCAACGCGCGTAAACGCACGGAGAGCAGCGGGCGATTATTTTCCGTAAAGCTCCAGCATTTTTTTGAGATCATCTATGGTATTGATCTCATTAACGGTTTTGTCTTTTCTCCACCGGTTAATGCGGGGAAACCGTAAAGCAACCCCCGACTTATGCCGGTTCGAAGCAGCAATGCCTTCAAAAGCAATTTCAAAAACAAGCTCCGGCTTCACTGTTCTCACTGGGCCGAACTTTTCGAGAGAATTTCTTTTCACAAATTGATCTACCTGGGCAAATTCTTTATCTGTCAATCCGGAATAGGCTTTTGTAAAGCCCACCAATTTATCTCCATCTTTTACGGCAAACGTGTAATCCGTGTATAAACTGCTTCGCCGGCCATGACCTTTCTGCGCATAGATCATCACTGCATCAATTACCAGCGGATCGATCTTCCACTTCCACCAGTCGCCCCGCTTTCTTCCAACCTGGTAAATTGAATCCTTCCTCTTCAACATGATTCCCTCGCTTCCCATATTTCGGGATTGCGATCGCAGATTCGCTAATTCTTCCCAGGTCGAGAATGGAATTAGGGGTGACAACAACAAGGCTGGATGGTTAATGCTTTTTACAATCTTTTCCAGCAGCACCCTCCTTTCAATTAAAAAAGTTTCTCGCATGTCATTCCCTTCGTATTCTAAAAGATCGTAAGCACAAAAACTAACGGGCGCCTCAGTCAATTGTTTCTTTGTGACATTTTTTCTGCCAATCCTTGTTTGCAGGAGAGCAAACGGAAGGGGGAAAACCTCATCGCCGCGCTGTGAGGAAGAGGAGTTCTGCGCTACCAAAATTTCACCATCCAACACAACACCGTTTGGCAAATGATTTCGCAAAGCATGATACTCGGGAAATTTATCTGTCATTAGGTCTTCGCCCCTGCTCCACACAAACAGCTCCCCGTTTCTTTTGATCATCTGGCCGCGGATCCCATCCCATTTCCACTCAGCCTGCCACTCAACTGGCTCGCCAAGAGAATTGACATCATCTTCTATCGCGTAAGCCAGGTAAAATGGGTAAGGCTTTGAATAATCTTTTGTCAGGGTATTCTCGCTCAGCAAGTCTGCAAAACTTGTCGCCATTGGATCCCAGTTTCCGCTTATTCGATGAGCAATTACCGACGGATCAAGCTTCACAGTTTTTGCTAAGGCATTCACCATTGAGTTTTGAGATACACCGATTCGGAAGTTGCCAGTAATTAATTTATTAAAAACAAATCGTTCAGGTTGGGTCATCGTTTGCCACGATCTTAAAATAAATGCTTTTCGTATGGCCTCATCTTGCTTTTCTATGCTGATCAGTGTTTCCAAATAATAATGCAAAGGATAGGAGGCGTCCGAGGGAATTGCTTCGGGCAATAGCAAAGCGATCGTCTCAGCCAGGTCGCCCACAGCATGGTAACATTCTTCGAACAACCAGCCAGGCAATTGAGCAAGTTCATTACACCACGTCCATAATTGAGTGGAGTTGACAGCACGTTTTGGTCTCCTCCCGCTGAAAATAGCGATCACCCACACTTTATCTTTATCGTTCGCAGTAGAAAAATATTCGGACAAAGCGTCGAGCTTCTCATTAGTCTTTGTTGATGTACCCAATGTTTGCACTAGTTCAGCAAATTGTCGCATTGTTCCTAAGTATTAATTACCGACCACTGGTTGTATTCTTCATGCTTTAATAGTTAGTAGTAATATTCTGCGCCACCGTCTCATTGCCTATTGATTATTGTCTATTGTTTCCTGGGCTTCAGCAACTGCAGCACTATTTTCCTCTTCCTCGTTCCCAAATTCTGTTTTTACTTCGGCGGCAGCAATCCCAATCTCATTCAAATACCGGCTGAACACAGCCTGGTAGCCATGAGTTACATAAACCTTTTCTGCCGTCGTTTCCGTTACTGTCTGTAATAATCCTTTCCAATCGGCATGATCGCTAAGAGCAAATCCTGCATCCGCATTTTTTCTGCGTACAGTTCCTCTTACCTGCATCCAGCCACTGCAAATACCCACTGCATACGGATAAAAACGTTTCATCCAGGCTGAGCCTTCGGTACCGGGAGGTGCAATAACGATATTTTCCAGATATGATCCTTTCGGTGTTTCATAAGTTATTCGTTTTACATCCGGCAATTGAAACCCGCTGCTTACAATGGCCTGATGTGCATTCCAGATAGCGCCATGCACATAAATGGGTAAACCGATCTCTGGCAAACATTGCAATAATCTTTGCGCCTTTCCCAAACTATAGGCAATAAATACCGACGTTTTTCCAAGTTCTTTGTTCCTGCAAACCCAGTCCCTGATGTTTTGAAAAATCTCGATCTGTGGTTTCCAATTGTAAATAGGCAATCCGAAAGTTGATTCAGTAATAAACGTGTTGCATTTTACCGGTTCAAACTTTCCACTCAATCCATCGTCTTCAATTTTGTAATCGCCGCTAACAACCCAAACCTCCCCATTGACTTCAATACGTATTTGTGAAGAACCGATCATATGACCTGCCGGATGCAAAGAAACCTGGACGCCATTCACGAATATTTTTTCTTCCCATTCTACCGCTTGATAATTATTCTCACCCAGTCGCATTTGCAAAAGAGGCTTGCATTGCGCATGACACAAATAGTACTTTGATCCCCACCGCGCATGGTCGCTATGGGCATGGGTGATGATGGCCTTGTCAACCGGTTTCCATGGATCAATATAAAAACCGCCGGCACGGCAATAAAGGCCTTTATCGCTAAATTCTATCAGAGGCATGTTCTTGAGTTAACAGTTCAAAGTTCCGATAGCTATCGGGATCGGGATCGGGATGAATTATGAGCCGGTAAATTTAATTTTTATAAGCAAGCAAACGATATGCCCTGAAATGCTGATGCAGGCCGCAAAAGTGTTCAACGATGCTACTGCAGAATAAAAAAAACTAAAAGCCTGATCGTTGAAAAATAGAATTAAGTGTAGTGAAGGCGATCAACTCGTCAGCGCGGCTGCCAAAGGCACGATAATAAACCAGCACCATGTAAGCGTTTTCGGTTCCCCAATAATTTCCTTCCGTGTTTTCAAAAGAAAAATATTCACCGGTCGGTTTATCCGGTACAGTTACGTATGAATAATTATAATAGCCCTGCTTGAGAAAAAGGGTTTTTTCATAAGCGCCTCGGTCCGTGTTAAAGATCATTTTCGAGGAATCATCGGGAGTATAATTGGTCAATTCACCATAGAGGTAAACGCCCTTGCCCTCGTAAGGACGATTACCGGGAGGGAAATAGCTAAAATGAACACGTGCATAATCACCCTGCCAGTAAGGATTCACATTATCCAACGTTTCAATAGTAAAAATGCCATCGAGATCCCGATAATAAATGTAAGGCTGCTGCTGGCGCTCACCATCGGGCTTTACAAATACGTCAGTCATGTTCCCATTCTTGTCGAGCCGCTGCATGCGGTCACTCATCAATCGGAGACTACGCAGGTCAATCCAGCGCCATTCCTTACCTGCCGGGAATGAAGTGGCTGCTTCATCATTGTATTCAAAATAATTTCCACGAAAAATATTAGGTCGGTTGAGATATATAGCATTTGGCCAGGCATAATTCTGCAATATCACCACCTTGGCGTCTTGCTGGTTGAAAACATTTATATTACTATTTAGAGTGACCCCGACATTCACTTTCTGATAGGTCTGGAACCAACGTGCATTAAAAGGTTGCTGAATTTGCGCAGCAATGGACGCTTTGTTTTCGACCACGAGGAAGCGCTTGGCAAAAACAAGCTTAGACGTATCACCATCAATAAAAACTTTTAACAAATAATTTCCGGACCGCGTAGGAATGCAATTGCGATCTGGCAGCACAGCCTGGTAATGTGTGTAGCGGGTAAAGGCAATGGACGAAGTCCGGTAATTGCTGATCCGAACGTTTTGGAACCCCTTTATATAATCAAAGGTAAAAAGAGTCGATGGGCTCCAATCGGCATTGCATAACAAGTAAGTGTAATAGTAGGACTTGACATCAGCGTCCAGGTCATCGAAGTGAAGCTCAAATTGTTCACCGCTGTTCAAACTCATTACGGGATAACTGTAAATATCACCAGCCTTGGTAAGAGTAATAGAATGAATATTGGGTTTGTAAATGTGATCCGGGATCTGTGCCGTCGACACAATAGAAGAAAAACAAAGGAAAGAGAAGAAAAAATGCTTCATATGGATGAACGTGAAATTAAGATTTAATTTTTTAAGTCCTTCCCTCGTCCCACCCCTCTCGTGAAGAGAGGGGTGTCATCGCTTGCGACACGAGGAGAGGGAAAGGGAAGAGGAAAATATATTACTCTTATTTTTGTTTGGAGAACTTCTAAAAGACAAATTAAGAACCTTGAAGGTTGCAAGCTTCATAGCAAATCGTATCGCATTTAACCGGCAAAGATCTTTTTCAAGATTTATTATTCGCCTGTCCATTGTGGCCACCGTGATCAGCGTGGCTGTCATGATTGTTACGCTTGCCTTCACGAATGGCTTCCAGGAAACAGTGAGCCAAAAAGTTTTTAGTTTCTGGGGGCATATCCGGGTGCAATACAAGCAACCAATGAAATCAAGCATTGCGGAGGAAGAACAAATAGAAAAAAATGATACGATCACACAAGCCATCAGGCAAAACGCGGCCGTGGTCAGCATTCACCCTTTTGCGACGAAGTATGCCATTTTGAGAACGAAGGAGGAAATGGAAGGTGTATTGATGAAAGGTCTTGACAGTAGCTACAACTTTGATCACCTGAAGCAATTCATGAAGCAGGGACGGTGGCTTCGATTTAGTGATACAACTTATAGCCGGGAGATCATCATTTCAAGTTATACCGCCGGAGAATTAAAACTAAAGCTCAACGACAAAGTCGTAATTTATTTTATAAAACCCGATGGGTCATTACGACCCGATAAACTGGCCATAGTCGGCATTTACAAAACGGGCATTGAAGATTATGACAAAACCTTTGCCATCGGCGATCTGAAACTGATACAGCGTTTGAACGGCTGGAAGCCCAATCAAATTGGCGGTTACGAGATTTTTATAAAGGATTATCACGATATGCAGAAGATTTCCGATGATCTCTATTACAATATTGAAAACTTTCCGTCGACGTGGGACACAAGAACCATTAAAGATCTTTATCCAAATATTTTTGACTGGCTCAGCATGCAGGACGTGACCAGGGATGTATTGATCGGCTTTATGATCGTCGTAGCTATCATCAATCTCATTACATGCCTTATCATATTGGTCCTTGAGCGCATCCGCATGGTCGGCGTTCTGAAGGCCCTGGGTGCACGAAACTGGACCGTACAAAGAATATTTCTGCAGCATTCCACCATTATCACGTGTGTCGGCATCATTCTCGGGACCGCGTTCGGCATCGGCATTTGCTGGTTACAGCAATCTACCGGCTTTATTAAGTTAAAGGAAGAAGCATACTATATGAGCGAGGCGGCAGTGAAAATTGTGTGGTGGCAGGTTGCACTCGTTTGCAGCGGAACTCTTTTGATCTCTTTCCTCGTGTTAATGATCCCTTCATTCATCGTTAGACGGGTCAGGCCCGTGAAGGCGATACAGTTCAGGTGAGGCCTCAGCAAGGGGCGAGGCAAGGTTCTCTCTGCCAAACTTTCATTATTTTGCGCCAATGAAAAAAATAAGGCCAGTAGTTTTTTTTCTTCTTCTGCTAACCAGCTGCAACAACCCAGACAAAGACGCGAAGGAAAATAAATCAGATAACGACCTGGATGCCGCCAGAAATTTTCTGGAGGCAGCATTGAAAGGCGACTATAAGCTTGCCGCCAGGTACATGGTTCAAGACTCGACGAATATAGGCTACCTGGACGTGACCGAGAGAAGATATAATCGCATGGATGTGGATGAAAAAAGAAATCTGAGAAACGCGTCTCTTCGTTTCTACGATCCTCTTTTGCAAAATGACTCCACCACCATCACTGTGTTTTCTAATTCCTACAAAAATGACAAGGACACATTGAAAATTGTAAAACAAGATGGACAGTGGCTTGTCGACCTGAAATATCTTTTCGAGCACGACCTGGATACCAGCTTAAACAAACCAGTCATTGATACCATTCATAAATGATCAAAAATCTGTTATTGGTAGCATTTGGCGGTGGGGCCGGCAGCATGGCCCGTTATCTTTGTCAAAAATGGTTGAGCGAAGATCACCCGCATCCATTTCCGTGGGCGACCTTTATTGTAAACCTGGCAGGTTGTTTTTTGATAGGTGTTATTTATGCGGCTGCAGAAAAAGTAACATTCATAACGCCGCAGATAAGATTGTTATTGGTAACAGGTTTTTGCGGTGGCTTCACTACTTTCTCCACCTTTGCCTTTGAAAACATGAACCTCCTGCGCGGCAATGACACGATTTATTTTTTAATTTATACTATTGCAAGTGTTGTATTAGGCATTGCAGCGGTATTTGGGGGTATAGCGATCATGAAACTTTTATAATATGGAATTGCAGGGGCGATCCAAACTATTGCGCATTTTTGTTGGAGAAGTTGATAAAATAGGACATCGACTCTTGTATGAAGCCATTTTGTTAGCAGCAAGGGAAAGAGGATTGGCAGGAGGTACTGTCTTGAAAGGGATCATGTCTTACGGAGCCAGCAGTCGCATTCATGTAGCAAGATTGATCGAGCTGTCCGAAGACCTCCCTATCGTGGTTGAGATCGTTGACGAGGAAGAAAAGATCGATTCATTTATTCCCGTGGTAAACGAGTTGTTTGAAAAATGTGGCCGTGGCGGATTGATCACAGTAGAAAAAGTAGAGGTGTTGTATTATAAACCAAAGAAGTAGTTTCGAGTCGTGGGTCGTAAGATATAAAAACACTAATAAATAAACCAATCACCAATAACATGCTCACCGTTCATCATCCCTGGCATGGAGTCTCATATGGGGACGGAGCGCCACGAGTAGTCAATGCTATAATAGAAATTCCTGAAGGGTCAAGATCAAAATATGAAGTGGATAAAACAACTGGTTTGCTAAAACTCGACAGGGTTATTTATTCCTCTTTCCACTATCCCATTAATTATGGATTCATTCCACAAACACTCGGGCAGGATAACGATCCGCTTGACATCCTTGTACTCTGTTCCCAGTCCATCCAACCGCTTTGCCTCGTAGAAGCAACAGTAATCGGCAACATGCAAATGATCGACCAGGGGGCGATGGATGACAAGATCATTGCCGTAGCTTCAAAAGATCCTTCGGTCAACCATTATAAAAATATCGAGGAACTGCCGCATCATTTCTTGGCTGAGTTGAAAAATTATTTCGAACAATATAAGGTGCTCGAAAATAAAAAAGTAGAGATAGACAACTTCCAGGATAAAGCAGCAGCACTCAAGATCATCGAAGAAGCGATAAAATTTTATAAAGAAAGTTTTCAGAACGATAAGGGATAGGACAACCGTGAAAAACAAAATGTTTGTCGCTCTTTTTTCTTTTTCCTTTTGACAGAAAATTGAATTTCGTGAAACAAAATAAGCTGGCAAAAATGAATTCTGAAACAATTTTAATTCTGATCCTGGTAGGATTGGCGGCAGGTACATTGAGCGGGCTAGTAGGCGTTGGTGGGGGGATCATCATCGTACCTGCGTTGGTTTTTTTTCTTGGATTTTCCCAGCAGGCAGCACAGGGAACTTCATTGGGACTTCTCCTGCTCCCTGTGGGGATCCTGGCTGTGATGAATTATTACAATAAAGGGTTCATAGATTTAAAGGTAGTGGGCATTATGTGCGCGGCCTTCGTGCTGGGCGGATGGCTGGGGAGTAAACTCGCGTTATCACTCTCCCAGGACCTCGTTAAAAAAATATTTGCCATCGTTCTTTTTTATACAGCTTTTAAAATGATGGGCTGGGACGAAGGTATTTTTAAATGGCTGAAGGGCTTGTTTTGATCCATGAGAACTATCCAGGTTTTTTTTCTCTTGACGATTGCTGCCTGTTGCCGCTCGCAAGAGCAAACTAATGCTCAACAAATTTCAAGTGACAATCCAATTTTCCAGGTTGCGAAAAACTATTTTCGCTCTAATCCCTACAATATTCATTTTAGCACGTTTCTAAATCACTTGATCAATGATCCTACACTTTCGAACAAAACATTGAACAAAAGATCTGATACTGCTTTTTTCTTTTTCAAAGGTGATTATAGCAGCCATAATCCTTACAGTTTTAAAGCTGACAGGGTTGAAATAAGATTGGCCGAAAGCGAAGTTGACCTGGAAGATTCGCTCCGGACGATCGATACCTTGCTTTTTTATCAACTGGTTGGCTACAGCTATGGTGCTGCAGGCACAGAAGCAGTAAAAAGAGAATTTTCAAAATTCGATCGTAAATATGGAAAAAACTTTTACGGTGAAATTTCTGAATTGAAGAAAGAGGAGGAAGTTGTTGGAATGGTGAAAAATTATTTCTCATTTGCTTTGAGCCTTCTTTCACCACTTTCCATAACCTGGGCAAAATTGGATGACTACCAGAATATATTTACAATTACTTTTCGGATAAAGATCATGCAGAATGAAGCAACACTACCAGTAGCTCCTAATTACCGCTAATGAATGAGTTCTTGTTCCTGTGTCTCTGTTGGTAATGCCTTTTTCATCAATAGCATCGATACGCACTTTTCCGGAGGCATGGATTATTTGCGAAGGACTCAGCAAAATCCCAACATGCGTAATCCTCCCCTTCTTATTCTTAAAAAAAGCAAGATCTCCGCACTGTGCCTGCTTGAGACTCTTAACCCTCATGCCCTGCCCCGCCTGTAACTTTGCATCGCGCAATAAGTCAAGTCCCATTATTTTAAAAATTACCTGCACGAAGCCACTACAATCCACACCCAAAGGAGTGCGCCCGCCCCATAGATAGGGAGCGTTGAGCCACGGCATAGTTAATTGCCTGATCATTTCTCCTGACGGTTTTATTTCGTTTCGGTTGAATGAAAACCCGTTAAACTGGTAATATAGTTCTCCGATACGGCCCGCACCATGACTAAATCCCGGCAAAGTATAGCCCATGGAAAGGTGCATGTTCGTTTCTCCTACGGTAATTGTATTGATAAGATCACCGGCCACCATAGAATAATCCAGCAGGTTTCCCTGAATGTGCGTAACCAAATTGTTTCTCAGCCATCCCTCATAGTTATCATGCATGCTTTGGATCTTAAGCCAATTATGCTTTGCTTTTAGAATAACCATGGATTCGCCATAGAGTAATTGGTTTACCATTTCTGCTTTATGTGAGGATCTTTTTCTTACCGGCGCCGCAGGTACACTACAAACTGCAAATTCCATGAAATACTTTTGTGGGGCTAAGTAATGAATAAAAACAAAATCAATTGTGAAAAATAATTTCATTTGCATCTTAGCATGGCTGAAGATGTTGCCTATGTTTCAAAACGTTACAACTTACTCCATAAATTGCACACTAATGATGAGAGCCTAAAATATTCGAACTTGTGAATTTTCTTGAACTGGTTTATTTGTGAACCCGGATAAGTATAGACATCTAACGGATCAGCAACTGCTTGAACAGTTTTATTCAGACCATGATCCTGAGTGGCTTGGTATCCTATTGCCGCGATACACCTTGCTGCTGCTGGGGGTGTGCATGAAATATTTAAAAAATGAAGAAGAAGCAAAAGATTGTGTACAACAAATTTTTTTAAAGGCCATTACGGAATTAAAAAAATACCGGGTTGATTATTTCAAATCGTGGATATACATGGTGGCAAAAAATCACTGCCTTATGAAAATAAGGGATACCCATGGAAAAATGCCTGTAGAGCTGACAGAACGGTACCTGTCAACAACTGATGAACCCGGGGAGACTGAAAGCTTGCTTCAAAGTGATGATGCTATTGAACACATGGCTGAAGCGCTTAAGGAGTTATCACCGGAGCAGCAACAATGTGTAACTTTGTTCTATCTTCAAAAGAACAGCTACCAGCAAATAAGCGAAAAAACCGGATTTACGATGATGCAGGTGAAGAGTTATATTCAAAATGGGAAAAGAAATCTACGAATAATGATCGAGCAAAAACTGAAGCAACCTAAGAGATGAGAGATCAACTCAAATGTCCGAAAATCTAAAAGACATATTATCCCACCTCTCTCCAGAGATAGACCAGGAAACGTTGCTGTTATACCTGCAGGATAAACTTTCTGTAGAAAAAAGGCACGAAGTGGAAAAAAAACTGCTTGAGAACGAGTTTGCGAATGACGCCGCCGAAGGATTGCAACATTTCAAAAATAAAGACAAGCTAACGCTGATCGTTGAGCAACTCAATCACAATCTTAGAAACAAATTGCAGAAAAAGAAAAAAAAGGAAAGGATCCATTTAAAAGAACAGCCGTGGCTTTACCTCGCGGTAGTTATCATTATCCTGCTTATTATTGTCAGCTATTTTGTTATTCAGCGCTTGCTGGTAAAACCGTGATCTCAATATTTTATCCTGTTCTCTATCTTTTTCCAGTCTTCAAAAACTTGCAACGCCAGTGGGTGAGGTTGGTGGACAAATGGTATTTGCCGCTTCAGTATATCGGTATTCATCTCCTGGTAAATGAACTCATCGTCAAATTCGATGGCCGCGGCGTCATGACGGGTGTTGGCATACACAACCCGCTTCGGTCTCGCCCAATAAATAGCACCAAGACACATCGGGCAGGGTTCGCAGCTCGTATAAATTTCACAGTCGTATAACTGGAAGGTCTTTAATTTTTTGCAGGCTTGCCGGATGGCAACTATCTCCGCATGTGCAGTGGGATCGTTTGTTGACGTAACCATATTGTACCCTTCTCCCACTATTTCCTTGTTGACCACTATTACGCAGCCAAAAGGTCCGCCATTTCCCTGGTTCATTCCCTGGCGCGAAAGTTCGATAGCCCTCTCGAGAAATCCTTTTTCGTCTTCATTTATCATATGGCAGGTTTTATTGCGAGATTTAACCACAGATTGTCCACAAAAATACTTGCAATATTAATTTTGGGTTAACTAAAGTTTAACACCAAATATTGTTTGCCGAATGAAATAATTTTAAACAAATTCACAAACACCCGATATGAAATGGCTTGCAATCAATAGCAATTTACACCATGAAATTTATGAGCTCTGGACTACGAAGGATAAACTTCTCACTGTAAATTATCATCGCGAAAAGGGCACTTTACGAATTACCTCTAATAATGAAAAAAGAGTTTTCTTGATTGGCAAGGAAGGTTTCTTGCGTACTCGCACCGTACTACGCAATGAATATGGGATCAGAATGGGACAATTGTATCATGAAAGCATTGAGGACAACCAGGGACGAATAGAGATCTATGACGAAGAATTTAATTACCTGGTGCAAAATAATTTTCCCCGGAGGACAGCGATCTACAAAGACGCAGAGATGCTTGTTGTATGTGAATTACCGCCCGATTCACAAAGCAACAATTTATTGATACTACTGCTGTGCTGGTACATATCTGCCGCAGTCGAAAAGCAGCCCAACAGCTACCCGGTTGAAGCATACGCCTAGCTATTTTTCAAGCTGTCTTCTTCATCTTTAACATCGTGTTGAATAAAGCCGAGATATCTGGAGCACTTCGGGCAAAATACCTCTGTAATGTTCGTGAGGGAAAGATAATCTCCTTTTTTGAGCTCACTGACAGAACCCTGCCAGTGACAATGGCGGCATTCTACTTGCCGATCATCGGGATCAGCATCTTCTAAAATGAGATGCATATGCTACTAATTAATCAGAGACAAAAAGCGCAAGGCAGATTATCGAGCGGAAAAAGAGCAGCAAAACTATTGCCATTGTATCACAAGAGTTCGTTTTTTGCAAAGGGTGTTCAGAAATACTAAGGAACAAAAGTTAGTTAGCGCGAGGCAGTTTAGCTAGCCCCATTGCTCTCGTTGCTGCTGTAATGATCTCAGCATTTCAGGATAACCCTGTCGTTTGGCCAGCGCGTTGACGGCTTGGGCAATACGCCTGGCTTTTGTCTGTTCTGTTTTTGCCGAGTCGATCCATTTGCTAAAATAACGTTGGTGTGAGCCAGTTAAGGTTTCAAAAAATTGACGTGCCACCGGTTCATCTGTAAGGCATTCCATAAGATCTTTATTAAAGACAAACTCGGAATTATCTTCCATCAGTTGCACTTGCACCATGGCACCATGTCTTTTACCAATTGCCTTTCGCATGGTTGCGTTGATTGGCATTATAAACCCACCACCTCCCATCGGTAGTAGTGACACCCGTTGAATACCGTACTTATCCAGCTTACCCTTAACCTTGAATTCTTTTTTGTTGCCCGGTTTGAGTTTTTGTGCAAGGTCTGCTGGTATTTCAATATAGGTCCAGCCAGTTTTTTCTCCCTGCCTCTCAAATTTTTTCATTGTCGCGGTAAGCCTAATCATATTTAAAACATAAACTTACTTAGCCTTTGATAATTGCACAAAATTTTAATGACTGGCACAATCTTATGTTGTTCTAGAAACATGGAATTAGTAGCTGGTTATCCCTATTGGCTTATTAAAAATGGTCTTCCTTACCATTATCCAAAACTTTTGAACAATACGAGATGCGGGGCCGTGATAATTGGCGGGGGTATTTCAGGGGCATTGACCGCTTACTTTCTGACGAACGCGGGGATAGAATGCATTCTGGTTGACGCCCGCACGATCGGACTGGGCAGCACCTGTGCGAGTACCTCCTTACTGCAATACGAACTGGACATTCCTCTTCATCAATTAAAAAAACTCGTTGGCCAGCAAAATGCAATTCGGTCTTATCAATTGTGTGGCGAGGCAGTTGATAAATTAATTGATTTGATGAACCTCATTGGATTTAAGGAATTTGATAGGCGACAGAGTCTTTATTTCTCAGATCATACCAGTGACAAAAAGTTTATCGAAAGGGAATGGCGCGCCAGGAAAGACGCGGGCTTCGAAGTGGAATTGTTATCTGCCCGGGACATGAAGCAGTCTTACAATTTGCAGGCGGCGCACGGCATCCTATCACAAAAAGGGGCAACAAGTAATGCCTATGCTCTAACGCATGGACTACTTCAATACTGTCTTCAAAAAGGGTGTAGAGTTTTTGACCGAACAAGGATAAAAACTATCACTTATGAGAAAAAACAGGTCATTTTGAAAACAGAGGAAGACTGTTTGATCAGTGCCGGCTACGCAGTCAATGCTACCGGCTATGAAGTCGCTGATTTTATTGACAAAAAAATAGTTGATCTCGATTGCACGTATGCCATCATCTCAGAATCAAGGGCAGAGGAAAAAGAATCATGGAAGGATAATGTGATGATGTGGAATACGAACGACCCTTATTTGTATCTATGTTCCGCGCAAGAAAATCGCATTGTTGTCGGAGGACGGGATGAGCCATTTAGCAATATTAAAACAGTGCACAAGTATCTTGACAGGAAATCGGTTAAATTAGAGAAAGATTTTAAAAATCTTTTTCGTTCTTTTTCATTCAAAAAAGAATTTGCGTGGAGCGGTGTTTTTGGAAAGACAAAAGATTCACTTCCTTATATTGGAAATTACATTAAAACCCCCCGTACATTTTACGCACTTGGGTTCGGTGGCAACGGCATCACATTTAGCCTTGTTGCTGCTGAGATCATTACCGACCTTTTACTTGGCAGGAAAAATATGAACGCAGAAATTTTTTCTTTTTCCAGGTGATCACATCCCATTCGCATTTACAAAATCAGGTTTTTTTACAAACTGTCTGTTATATTTAAAACGAATATTGGTATTGAATTCCATTCTCCAGTATTCACGCCTAAAATTCCGCTGCGGGAAAAAAAACGCTCTGAGTTCCATGGTCTCAAATATCAGGCTTTCGTTCCTCATTTTTATGCCGCCACCCAAACTATTATACCAATTGCTGTGGGAAAATTTTTCATCAACTGGAGTAAAGAGGCAAATATTTGCGAAGGCAAATGGGGCGAAGCGAAAATTAGCCGGGTGCCAGGGGGTAAAAAACACCGATTCCATTTTTATGGTAATCCGTGTATTCCCTGTGATCAGCGTATCGTTATGCCATTCACGAACTCCAAAATCGCTTTGTAGAAAAAGTGGTTCATTCAAAATTCTTTTTAATTGATGAGCCATGCCTGCTGTTACAAAATTTCTTTGTTTCCATTTATTCCCCAGGCGCAAAAGCCGGCTAAAATACTCAACGTTAAATAACAGATTGATATCTTCGATCTGCTTGTTTCGCAAATAGCCATCAGCCTTTAGTGTGTAATTAAAATAGCTTTCCCTGGCAGTAAAAAAGTATCGTTGTAAATCTATGCCGATGTATGGACGGTCAGTTCCGGATTTATTTGTCCAGCCGGCGGTAAGGGTCAGGTCAGCTCCTTCAGGAATGTCTTCGTTTCTGCCAAACCCGTATACGTTCTGAGCCTTATAAAAATCCTGGCGAAAAAGAGAGACCGAAGATAATACGGCTCGCACATCGGCATATTGATAATAATATCGTCCTTCGAATTTTGCCGGCACGCTGGTAAAATTTTGCTGCAGATACCGTAAGCCGAGCAGTGTGCGCAAACGGCGATCCTTATTCACCGCGGCCGAGGGCCTGAAGGCTCCTGTATTCCATCCCACCCAGGCATCGTAATTATAATAGCGATATCGGTTATTGATAGTGTATAGTGAATCTTTCTTATAAGCATCCAGCGTATTATGCCATGCTGCTTCCGCAGCATATGTAAATCTCATGTAGGGGTTAACCAATGGTCTCACAAAACCAGTGTGAGCCATTTCTTCGCTTGGTTCACCGGAGTTAAAATTTCTATTAAAATTGAGATAGCCACCATACCAGTTAATAAATGAACCTCCGATGTTTCGCCCGGTATACTCCGCACCATATCCGAATTTTGGGTCACGGTCGTTGTCGAAAAAAGTTGTTACCAGCAGCTCGTCGCCTGTGCCAGCAAAATTGTCTTCAGAAAGGGCAAGGGCCATCCTGGTCGTAGTGTGCATGCGATATGATCCGCCGATAGATAAAACATCTTTGGTGATTATAATTACATCGACAGAGTCTCTGCCAGCGCTTCTCAGGATAATCTTTGCATCTTGCAGGTAGGGAAGATCACGCAAATGTCTCTCGTTATCCGCAACAAGATAGGGAACGAGTATATCGCCACTTTTAAAAAAAAGATTATTGCGTATTACGCCTTCTCTTGTTTTATGATGAAGTCCATTTGCCCATTGCGTGAGCGTACTTTTAAAACTTTTGCTTGTATCCGTTATCGGTGTTCCGAAATTCGGTTGCCTGATGATGATGTTCCTGATAAATTTTCCCTTGTATCGCATGTACAAAAGATCATTTCGAACCGGTGCATTTACAGAAGTCGGTTGATTGTTCATTATATTATGGGCAAGTTTTCCGAGAAGACCTTTTTGATGAATCAAAAAGCTATCAATTCTATTTGCTGCTAATGAATCGTCCTGCGCCAGGCATGAAATAATCGGTGAGCTAAACGATATAACCAAGATAAGTTTACGCATTCGGATGACAGATCAGTTCAAAATCAATACCCTTTCTTTTTTTCTAATGAGAAAAGAGTTTGCTCCCTCTAAACAAATTAATTGCAAATTTATTATACATACTATTGATCGGTAATTGCATGGGGATTTTCTTCCACTACAATGGAATAATAGAATTCTTCAATTAAGAGTGGGAAGATTCGTTATAAAGTTCTGATCAACTCGCTTTTCAAAATATTTTTCTTTTACTTCTTATTTACAAATCAGGATTCGCAGTCATTCATTATTTCTTATAAATGTGTTTTTAACTGCAATTTTTTTTATGATTGTTTCGACAGACAAAATACTCATACCATAAATAATTATCTGTTAAAATCAATGGTGGCATGAACTTTTATTATTCATCCCTGAGATTGTGTAAGACATAAATTATTCGTATGCCTTATCTGGTTTTACTTACCCTATTATTAACGCTAAACTAAAAAATATGAAAAGAAAAACACTCCTGTTGCTTACTATAAGCGTGTTCGTGGCAGCAACAGTTCTCGCGCAAACTAACGGTGTTTCAGGTGGAATATCAGCCGGCGGCAACTATTCTTATTTGAAATCGAGCGATGCAGCGACTGGCTACAATTATGATTGGAAATGGAAATGGGGCGGCGTCGGAGGATTTTATCTGAATTTCCCGTTTAGTAATAGTGTATCCCTTCAGCCCAGTTTACTTTTCTCCCAAATGGGCAGCAAGTTTAGTTATTCTTATACTGATACGTTAGGTAGCCACAGTGCTAAGCTAACTCAAAAGCTGGGATACATTTCTATTCCTGTTCCTTTGAAAATAAATGCAGGCAGTCATTTTGCCTTCCTGGTTGGACCACAATTTGATTTTCTTGTTGGGGCAAAGATCAAGGACCAGAATGATAATACGACCGACAACAAAGACAATTTTAAAAAGTTCGATTTCGCACTTACGGGTGGAATACAGTTGATGGCCAATTCTCCCGTGTCTGTTACCGTAAGATATATGCAGGGATTGAGCAACCTGATGGAAACTTCTAATTCGGCTTATGGTCAGACCCTCGCTGCTGGCAAGCTTCACAACAGTGGAGTTCAGGCCACATTGAACTTCCGCTTGTTTGGTGGGAAACAAAAAGCGGTAGCGGTCACGACTCCGGAAGTTCCTGCTGTGCTCGACTCAGATGGCGATGGAATTCCAGATGACCAGGATAAATGTCCAAACACTCCAGGAGTTGCTAAGTACAATGGTTGTCCAGTGCCCGATACCGATGGAGATGGTATCAACGACGACAATGACAAATGTCCGACAGTGCCAGGTGTAGCCAAATACAACGGTTGTCCTGTACCGGATACAGATGGAGATGGAATTAACGATGACAACGACAAATGTCCAACCGTACCAGGTGTTGAGCGTTACCAGGGTTGTCCTATTCCAGATTCCGACAACGATGGCATCAACGATGAAGAAGATAATTGTCCTCATCTAGCAGGTACAGCAGCTAATCATGGTTGTCCCGAAATAGATGCAAGTACTCAAAGTAAGGTTGACATGATGGCGAAGGGTGTTTCATGGAGCACTTCGACGGGATATACTTTGTCAAGCAGGTCGAACAAAGCCCTTGACCAGGTAGCCAATATGCTTGTGGCAGATTCAAACTTAAAGGTTACTATTTCAGTTCACACAAGCACGACGGGTGACGCAGCAAAGACACTCAGTCAGAATCGTGCTGATGCTGTCAAGAGTTATCTTGTTAGCAAAGGCGTGAAAGATAGCCAGGTTGAAGCAACAGGCTTTGGTGGAGAACAGCCAATTGCTGATACAAAGACAGCAGCAGGCCGTGCTAAGAATCAAAGAACGGAAATAAAATTGCACTACTAATAACTGAGTAGTAAATCAGAAAGCGCTTCTCAAAAGGGAAGCGCTTTTGTCTTTTGCGCAAGGTCCGACACGAAGAGAGGGCCCTTCCGCGACACGGCAAAAAATATCCCGCTAATATTCCAACCAGCGGGATCACTATTATCTATCATTAGTATTGATTACGCTCTTTTCTTTTCAGGAGCCTTGCGCTTTGCTTTTCTCAGCGCTGAATCAATAACCTTACTTAAATTTTCAAAACTGGGCTTGCCAATGAAGAGCTCATCATTAATAAAAAACGCAGGCACGTCTTTTACTCCGCGATCGATGCCCTCTTTCAGATCATCCTGAACCTGCCAGCCGAACTTCCCATCAACCAATTCCTCGAGGAACTTTTTATTTTTTATACCTGCTTCCTTAGAGTGCAGTTTTAAGCTCACCGTACCTAGTTGGCGGCGATTCTTGAACAAGATATTATGCATCTCCCAAAACTTTCCGTCCTGCGCAGCAGCTACGGCCGCTTCGCCTGCCTTCATACTGCGCTGGTGAATTTTTGTCTGCGGAAAGTGACGAAAGTTAAATTTTATTTTCCCCTGGTATTCTTCCAACAACTGTTTTACTACCTCATTTGCCTTTGCACAGGCCTCGCTTTCGTAATCACCAAACTCCATGAGTGTAACAGGTGCATCTTCGTCGCCCACGAATATATCCCGGGGCTCAATGATGATTTCTTCTTCTTTTTTAAATGCCATGATTAAACTACTCCTCTCCCCTATCGGGGAAGTTTTTATGAAGTTGCCTTTTTTGCCTTCTCTTTTAAAGAATTTTTTGGAGGTACTTCGTTTCTGAATACGACTGTATTGTCGAAAACGTCAACCAATACAGGCTGTGATTTATCAATTTCGCCCGCCAAGATACGCCTGCTAAGTTGATTTACGATCTCTTTTTGGATGAGCCGCTTTAAAGGTCTTGCACCGAACTGAGGATCAAAGCCTTGCTCCGCTAAAAAATCCAGGGCGTAGGCGCTAAATTCCAGCTGAATGCCACTTTGAGCCAATAATTTTTTCAGGTTGTTCAGCTGTATGTTCACTATACCCTTGATCTCATTCTTAAGCAAGGGCTGGAACAAGATTATCTCGTCAACCCTGTTCAAGAATTCCGGACGTATGGTCTGGCGTAAGAGGTTCATTACCTCAAGCCTTGTTCTATTAACAATCTCTTCCTTGTTTCGTTCACTAATATTCTCAAAATTTTCCTGGATAATGTGACTTCCGAGGTTACTAGTCATTATAATGATTGTATTACGGAAATTCACAACACGCCCCTTGTTGTCGGTTAATCTGCCGTCGTCCAAAACCTGGAGCAGGACATTCCACACATCCGGGTGTGCTTTTTCAATCTCGTCAAGCAATACGACGCTATAGGGTTTGCGTCGTACGGCTTCTGTCAATTGCCCACCCTCATCATAGCCCACATAACCAGGCGGAGCACCCACCAAACGGCTAACGGTGTGTTTTTCCTGGTACTCGCTCATATCAATGCGGGCCATCATGCTTTCGTCATCAAATAAATACTCGGCAAGCGCCTTCGCTAATTCCGTTTTGCCCACACCCGTTGTACCCAGGAAAATGAAAGAGCCTATCGGCTTTTTGGGATCGTGTAGCCCTGCCCTGCTTCGACGAATTGCATCAGCAACAGCGGTGATCGCTTCGTCCTGGCCCACTATCCTTTCATGCAAATGCTCCTCAAGCTGAAGCAATTTTTCTTTTTCCGATTGCATCATCCTTGAAACAGGAATTCCGGTCGCCTTCGCAACGGTTTCAGCAATGTCCTCCGCATCAACCTCTTCCTTCATAATTCTTTTGTCACTGATGGAATCTAACTGAAGTGTATACTCACTTATGATCTTTTCTTTTTCTTTTATTTTTCCGTAGCGTATTTCAGCTACTTTTCCATAATCCCCATTTCTTTCTGCCTGCTCGGCTTCAAGTTTTAACTTCTCAATGTCTGCCTTCGCATTCTGAACCTTTTCAACAAGATCTTTTTCTTCCTTCCATTTTGCTTTGAAAGTATCTCGCTCCACCGCAAGATTAGCGATCTCGGTATTCAGCTCTTTTAGTTTCTCTTCGTCATTTTCTCTCTTGATGGCCTCTCGCTCGATCTCGAGTTGACGAATTTGCCTTTCAAGCTTGTCCAGTTCTTCGGGCATACTATTCATCTCAAGGCGAAGCTTGGCAGCGCTTTCATCAATCAGGTCAATCGCCTTATCAGGCAAAAACCGGTCTGTGATATATCGATTGGATAATTCGACTGCAGCGATGATGGCTTCATCTTTGATCCTAACATGGTGGTGTGTTTCGTACCTGTCCTTAAGGCCGCGCAAAATAGAAATGGCATCCTCGACAGAGGGTTCGTCGATCATCACTTTCTGGAAGCGCCGCTCAAGAGCCTTATCTTTTTCGAAAAATTTTTGATACTCATTTAAGGTTGTGGCGCCTATCGCTCTCAACTCACCGCGAGCCAGGGCCGGTTTTAAAATATTGGCTGCATCCATTGCTCCCTCGCCACCTCCTGCACCGACAAGTGTATGTATCTCATCAATAAAAAGTATGATCTCACCCTCACTGGTACTCACTTCTTTTATCACAGCTTTTAATCTTTCTTCAAACTCGCCTTTATATTTTGCGCCGGCGATAAGTTGCCCCATGTCGAGGGCATAAATGATTTTCGACTTCAGGTTCTCGGGCACATCACCGTTCACAATGCGCATCGCCAAACCTTCAGCAATTGCTGTTTTACCAACACCTGGCTCTCCAACTAAAATCGGGTTATTTTTCGAACGGCGTGAGAGTATGTGCAAAGTTCTGCGGATCTCTTCATCGCGTCCGATCACCGGATCGAGCTTACCCTGCCTGGCCAGCTCATTCAAGTTTCTTGCATATTTATTCAGGGCGTTGAATTCCTGTGTTTGCGTTTGAGAGGTTACTTTCTCTCCTTTTCTCAACTCTTTAATGGCAGTTATCAAACCCTTTTCAGTAAGTCCTGCGTCCTTCAACAATTTCGCGGAGGCGTCATTCCCTTGCACAATAGCCAGAAGCAAATGTTCTGGCGTCACAAATTCATCACTAAATTGCTTTAATGATGCACCTGCACGCAACACGACACTATTTGCGTCACGACTGATGGATTGAGCAGCATCCCCCGTTGTCTTTGGCAATCTCTCTATTAATTCGTCAAGCCTGCTGTCAACAAGATTAAGCGTGACGTTGTTCTTTTTCAACAAATATTCGACAGTAGATTCTTCCTGGTCAAGCAAAGCCTTTAAGATATGTTCCGTTTCTATGTTCGGATTTTGCGCATTAAAAGCAAGCTGCTGCGCCTGCTGGAAAGCTTCTGCTGCTTTTATGGTAAAATTTCCAAGATTCATGGTGTTGTGCCCCTTCCCCTAAGGCGGAGTTAAATAAGTTTCTAATTAAATTTAAATCTCTAAATTTCCAACAATAAGTTATTTCTTAGCAAAAATCATTCATTCCCATCGTACGGGGTCAGGGTGTGTAACTATGGCATATAAAAACTTTCCCACCTGCATGAAAGTCGCAATTGCATTAGCTCTTCTGTTATTATTGCAGCCTGTGTTTGGCCAACAAAATTTCAATGATCTGAATGATATTCTTCAGCAAAAACAACAGCTGCTTGGGAAAGATTTTGTCGTGATGCTGTGGTCCAAAGAGACTCCCTCGGAGAAAAAAGGTGATACCCTGGTCTATAAAAAAGAACTGGGAGAATTTAACAGCAAAACTCAGGCCCCGATTGCCAGTTGCAGTAAGTGGCTCACGGCTGCCCTCGTGATGACTTTTGTTGACGAGGGTAAGCTGTCGCTCGACGATAAGATCACAAAGTGGTTACCCGAATTTGAAAAATATGGGAAGAACTATATCACCATCCGCAATTGTCTTTCACACACCACGGGCATTCGCTCGGAACCGATAACCATTTTAAAATTACTCGAAAGAAAAAAATTTATTAGCCTGGAGGAGGAAGTGAACTCATTTGCTGCAAAAGATATCCTGGCAAATCCTGGAGAGGAATTTAGATACAGCAATATTGGATTGAATATCGCCGGCAGAGTTTTGGAAGTGATCAGTAAGAAAAAGTTTGATGTGCTGATAAGACAAAGATTATTTGTACCTCTGGCGATGAGAAAAACCACTTTCAGCACTTTAGATGGCAGCGCGGTAAATCCGTCCGGCGGAGCGCAGTCCACGCCCGACGATTACATGCATTTTCTAATTATGCTTTTGAATAGGGGCGTTTACCAGGGCAGAAAAATTTTAAGTGAAGATGCCATCAATCAATTGCTGCAGGTCCAGACGAAACCGGAGCTGATCAAATATGCGCCCAAGGCGGCGCAAGGCTATAACTATGCCTTAGGTGCCTGGGTGGTCGAAGAAAAAGATGGAAAGGCCACAGCGATAGCGAGTCCTGGTTTGTTTGGCACGTGGCCAATGATCGACTATTGCAGAGGATATGCGTATTTATTTTTTGTGAAGAATCTATTGGGCGAAGAAAGAGCCGATGCACAAATGGAGATAAAAGGAGTAATTGATCAAAAATTCGCCAGCCACTGTAAATAGATTCCCCAGTTTGGCAAAAACTATGTTCATGTACGAAAATAAGACCGAACCCCTGGCACCCAGGACGGTTTTCTACAAGCGAATTGCAGGAAATGCGTTCCGTGTGTCAGGTTTACTTGCTATTATGCTGTTAATAGGCACATTTGGGTATCACTGCGCCACCCGCCCATTTACAGGGTGGCTGGATGCATTTCACAACGCCTCGATGATCCTGAGTGGAATGGGGCCTATCGTTACGTCAGGCTTTACAAATGGAGGCAAAATCTTTTCTTCTCTGTATGCTTTGTTCAGCGGAATCATTTTTGTAGGTGCAATGGGATATATTTTTGCACCAGGCCTCCACCGCATTTTTCACAAGTTGCATCTTGAAGCTGACCAATAAATATTAGTTGTTTTCTTTTTTTACAAATACAAGTTTATTTCGATCTGCCTTATAAACAGCATCGTAATATTTTACCAAATCGTCATAATCCTTGGAAGGAAAAATGCCGCTGTATTGTTTTACTTCCCGGTAATAGTAAATTTTATTGTCTTTTAAACTTACGGAGCAGGAGTAGTTTCCGAATTTGCTGGCGACGCTTACATTCTGCGGCAGCACTTCTGGTTCATATCCCTTTGGCAATTCGATTTCGACCGAATCAATGTCATTATATTCGGTTTTCAAAACGATATCGTATTTCCTCTCTTCGCCGCTTTTCAATTTGCGATAACTTCTCGATATTATATTCGGCTGGATAAACAAACGCTTGCCCGTGATAGTAGCGTAGTTGCTGATGGAAATATCCAATGACTCATCCACAAACGGGTGAATAGATTTATTTTCTTTGTAGTCAAAACTATTGATATCATACGTAGCGAGGTCAAGATATTTTTGCAGATGCTCTTTTATTTTGTCTTTTGATAGATAGTTGATCAGCTCGTGAACATGGTCTTGCTGCAAGCCCTCGTATCTCGTGGCTATTTTTGCGTCGAGGTAGGCCTGGTCGTCAAGAACTGCTTTCACTTTCCTTATTTGTAAGTTCTCTTTCAGATCATACTTGGGTGTGTGTACCAATATTCCTCCGTTCTCATCAACTGCCAAAGCCCACCTGTTGCTCGTAAATTCACCCAAATAACCGGCAGGCAGGGTCTGGCTGGTGCATTCCAGCCATATCGTGTCTTTATTCACCGGCGCAAATAAGATCACGTGGTTGAAGCTGGCAGATGGAAAATCGGTCATGACTTCATCGACTTCATCGCCCGCTGTGATTAAAGTATAGAACGATTTTATGCCCGCTTCCTTGAGTAAGGAATACATGTAATTGGAAAGTGCTTTACAATCTCCAAACCCTTTCGACGAGACATATTTTGCATCAAAAGGTTGCCAGCCTCCCATTCCCAATTGAATGCTTATATATCTGGTGCTCGATTGCAAAAACTGGTACAGCAAACGAATCTTCTCCCGCTGATCGGTGACACCATCAGTGAGTTGATGAACCTTTTGCTTTATCTCCGCAGGAAGATCATCCCTCCCCATCCGGAGTGTATAAACAAATTTGCCCAGGTCCTGCCAAGTTCTCATGTTGCCTTTATAATTCTGCATCTCAAAATCTGTAGGACCAAATCTGACGTATGTGGTAAGTTTTTTCAAGCTTGAAGAAAGATCCTCTTCTAAAATAGCGGGCAATTCCTTTACCTGCCACGTGTAAATTTTTCGATCATTCTTATTTTGAATAGCTGGCTCGCCCTGGTAATTCAGAGCCTTATATCGAAACTCATAATTTGAGGGGCAAGAAAAAATAAAATGGCTTTCTTCGACGGCCACTTTTTCCCCATCGCATGGTTGCCAGTAAGGATAAAACATAGTCCCATTATATTTGACCTCCACATTATACTCTACCGTATAAGGATATACTTTATAATAAAACTGGAAAACCTTGTAGCGTGTATCATCGATCAGGCTCTCGTCGCCCGTTCCGCTTACATCCTGCAGATCTTTATTCTTGAGCTTTTTTACTTCCTTTCCATTTGCGTCATACAGAGTGCCGCCGATGGATCGGATATCGACGAATTTGTTGTAGAATTGAGTTAACTCAGCATATTTATCACCGTTCTCATTCATTATGGTCAGCACGTAGTGATAAGTATGGTAGGCTTCACCCGCGTTCTTTAGTTCAAAGGTTTCCTCTTCCGTTCTTTTTATCACGTTTGCATTTTTCAAAAGAGGAGCCGGAATTTTTGAAACGGCAAAATCGCCGTCGCTTGCATTTGTAAACAGGGCCGGGAATAAAAAAATGACCGCTAAAAAAAATTTGTTCATAGTTTATTTTTTCTTTTTGAGAACGATGTGCTCGCTGTGTTTTTTCACAACGAGATTAAAAAACTCTCTCAGCATTTCATACTCGGCCGGTGAGTAATAAGCTCTTTTTAATTGTATCCTCGATCGCATAGATATTGTCCCGCCAGATTCAGAAATGCGATACTCAAACTGGCCATCGCCGGCCTCATTGAGTTTTACCAGTATCGATTTCGGCAGTTCGTCTACCACGTACCCTTCCGGAACGAACATGCTGAACGTATAGATCTCGTCAACTGTATAAGGCATTTCCACAGGATATTTGCGTTCAACAGATTTAAAAGCATTTTCCTTATATCCCTCACCGAACATGGGGTTGATGTACATCAGATCTTCTTTGCTTGTGCTTAGTTTAAAATCGTAATGAACTGCAACACTTTCTTCGAGATTGTCCAGCGAATCAATTTTTGGATTGACGAGCTCTACGTCCTGTCCATAGGCTTTTTTAACTTCCTGAAAAAATTCATCCTTTCCTTTTTCTTTTACTTTCTCGCGAATTTCGTGCGACTCGAAATAGCCCGGCTGTTGTTGCAGTGATCCTGTCATTTCCCCTTTCTCATCGGTATTTAACATTATCGACGTAAACTTTCTTTCCATTAGAGAATCGGGGGACAATTCAATTGCTGTTGCAGAGGAATTAATTATTCTTGCGTGGCCATTGTAGCAAGCCGGAGTTAATTTTCCAAAGCCGAGCCGTGGATGTGTCGCATCCAGGAAAAATTGCTTTCCATTGATATTTGCATCGCAAATGACGTAGTTAAACTTGCTCATGATGGGATAGAGAGCATATGTATAACCATGAGTTCTTGTACTCAAAATAACCGGGTCTGCGTCAATGCCTGCATGCCTGAGCATGGCAATCAGCAGGAGATTAATCTCCGATACAGTTCCATTTCTCGTCTTTAAAACATTTTTCAAGGTTTGTCCCAGCCAGAGATCAGAATAGTCAGTGCAGGTAAAATTATCCCTGACGTAGGCATAGAGTCTTTTTGCTTTTTCTTCCGGAGTTGTTGCAGCCGCAATCGTTGTTTTTACTGCGTCGCCAAGCCATCCATTATCTTTTGACAAGGACAAGCCGAAGTCCTCATCCTTTAACATATCGTCGGCAACCTGCGACCAGGAACTCAAATACACATGAGGCGTAAGTGGCTCCGTTTGCGCGGTAAGCTCAAATTCCACTTTCTGAATATGATTTTTTACCGTAGAAACATAGCCCTCCTCCTTTAACGCAGGAGCATCCTTGACCACCCAACGGTAGTCAGTAACATTTGCAGAAAAATTATAGTGCTCCGATGCGTCGGTGCCATTTGAGAATGTTACGCTGAAATTGTCTCGTGAGTCTTTACTTGTTTTGATATAAAAGGTTTGATAACCCTGGGCGAGAAAAACGTATGTAAAAAAAGCTGGTAACGAGAGATTGTACTCACTCCATAATGTAGGATAATCCCCCTGGAACGTCCAGGGTTGCAAATTGTGAAGATAATCGGAGGTTATTGTGTATTCAAATTCGATGATCGAACCCTCTTTAATATTCGGAAACGTAAATTTTTTAACAACCAGGTTTTTGTTGATCTTGTCCTTAAAAACATTGGCCTTTGTATCGAGCCTTGTTTCCACAACCTGGCCATTTTCCAGATTATACGTGACCGCTTTTAGGTTTACGAGTTGTTCTTCAACATCACCTTCCGAATATAAAGGAATCTCTTCCGTGGCTACGTCGAACCCATTTTTGTTTAATATATGCACCCTGCGATACCTTTTAAATTCAAGAGAAAATCGCCCCTTGGTATTTCCCACGATTTTTGATGAACCCACATCGGCGATCACAACAGCGTTTGCGTTACTGTCAATCGGGTAGACCTTTGGGGCAAAGTCTGCCGGAGAAATCTTTCCGAATTTTACATTCACTTTATCCTGGCCTAAAACTGAAAAGGAAAACAGGGCAAAAAATGGGAGGTAGAAAAGAATTTTCATGATAGTTAGTTTAGGTGTAATAATTCGCGAAAGTTATTTCAAAAATTCAAAAAATCAAATAGTATGGCCGGAATTAAATGAGAGCTAACCTTGGTCAATGAAGCTAAGAGTTAATCATTAGTGCTGACAGGCTGAGGGACTTGAATACCGTAAATTTGCATTCACCATAGTAATTTCTTGAGCAAGAATAAACATACTCAAATAGTAAAACACACAGCCTCGGCCTTTGGCTTTGATGTTTGCGGCATCGCCAGGGTTCAAAAATTGAATGAAGATGCCCGTAGACTGGAGCGATGGCTGGACCAGGGCATGCATGGTTCGATGAGCTACATGGAAAACCATTTTGATTTACGGATCGATCCGCAAAAATTGGTGCCCGGTGCAAAGTCAGTGATCACTTTGCTTCTCAATTATTTTCCTGCCCAGCAACAAACTACCGATTCGCCGAAAATCTCAAAGTATGCTTACGGAAAAGATTATCATGATGTGATAAAAAACAAACTGCGCGGTTTCCTGGAAACTATCCGGGAAAAAATCGGTGAAGTTCACGGACGGGGTTTCGTCGATTCTGCTCCTGTCCTGGAACGAACATGGGCGCAAAAGAGTGGATTGGGATGGATAGGAAAAAATGGAAATCTGATAACAAAACAAGGCGGTTCATTTTATTTTATTGCCACGCTGATCACCGACCTGGAGTTGGAATATGACGATCCTTTTGCGAAAGACTACTGCGGTTCCTGCACCAAGTGTATCGATGCCTGCCCGACGAATGCCATTCTTCCAGGTACGGTCGTCGATGGAAGTAAGTGCATTTCCTATTTTACAATTGAGTTGAAGGAAATGTTGATGCCGTCTGAAATGAACGGAAAGTTTGACAACTGGATGTTTGGATGTGATGTTTGCCAGGATGTGTGTCCATGGAACAGATTTTCAAAACCGACCCATGAAACTGAATTCACACCCATCCAGGAAACACTCAATTTCTCTTTTCAAGATTGGGAGGACTTAAGCGAGGAATCATTCAAAAAGATTTTTAAAGACTCCCCGATAAAACGTTCCAAATTTTCGGGCATCAAGCGAAACCTTAAATTTTTATCTGCTCAAAAAAACAAGCCATATCAAAAAGACCAGGTGTTAAAAATTCCATCCGAGTTTTAATGACAACCTTCGCAAGTAGTAATCGAAACGGTCGGTTACAACTTCCGGCTGAAGGCTCACAATCATGATACCCGGGTAATAATAGATGTTTTTGACTTTTTCACGGATATGCTTATAACTATATGCGAGTTGAATCAAAACGGCATCATTTGTCTTCCCGATTCCTACCTTGTATCCGAGCCCAGCTTCGCCGTAAAAACCCGGAATCGATTTCTCAACGACATATCCCCACACGTTATAATTTTTATCGTCACGCCATGGGAAGTTGATGCCGGCATCCGTTGCTATAAAAAAATTTCTATTGCCTCTTCGAAAGAAGTCTTTATTCACAGATAGGAATGCAGGTATGCTTCTTCGATAATACCAATCGATGCCTGTTCCCAATCCAACAAACCAGGTTCGATTTCTCATTCCATTGATGGTCTGTAACTGAAATTTTGATCCTTGTTCGCCTTCAAGTAACCCGACATAATTTTGCGAGGAAAAAGTAATCTTACTCTGGGCGTTACCCGATATGGCCATACACAAGACCGCAATTGCAAAAATTAGTTTCATATACTGGCTTTAACGGTTAACAGTTAGTTTGCTTCTTTGAATTAGATCATTTGGATCGCTGTAATCGAATTGGTACAATCCGTCTTTTGCCACAACAATCAGATTTCTGTTCCAGGCAATGGCGTCATAAGTTTCGAGTCCTATGACATGCTTCTTCAAAATGATATTTGGGGGGTTGGTAGCGTCATACATTTTTAACCCGTCCTTCCCATCGCAGACAAAAAGCAAATTGTTATCTTTTGCCAATCCATACGGACCCGTCATCGCATACGTTTTTATCAATGAGGGCAATTGAAGATTTTGCACACTAACGACATCAAGTTCATTTGAAGTAGGACCACAGCTAGTGCCTTCTCTCAGCGTTACATAAGCATAGTCGTTGTCGGCAATTACGGGATCGCAGGCCCGGGCATGTGTAAATGTTCCTTCTTTCACAGGATTATCAGGATTGGAAATATCATAAATGTATAGACCCTCCATTGATCCAAGAAACAATTTATTTTTAAATGGATAAATGGTTTCAATATCAAAGCCAGCGCTGATTAGAGTGCCGGCAATCGGCTCTGAGGGATTTGCAATTGAAACGGGTTCGAGGGAATGGTTGTTCACAGCATATATGTGATCATTCACAATTGTGAATCGAGCCATTGAACCGGAAATACCGGGTATCGACGGAGCTGCGGTCGGCACTGCACCAACAGAAGATTGTAAGAAAGCACCATAAACAATATAATTTCCCGAAGGCTGAAGTAGGTTAACAGTGGTGTCTTTTTTTATCCAATCGACGATAATCCTGCTGTTGTCTGCAATAAATCCACCTGGATAGTAACGTTCGGGAAAAATATTGGGAACATACTTTAAGAACTTTGCCTGCAAAGGGTTTGAAATGTCTATGACCAAAAGGTCTTTGTACATATCGGCGTACAAAATATTGCCTTTAACAGCAATATCGAGGTTACCCGGAATATCGATGAAAGCTTTTTCAACCGGTTTTGCAGGATCGCTATTGTCGATTATGTGAACACCCTTATCAGTTTCGTTGAGAAAAACATAATTACCATACAGAAAAATTTTGCCCGGTGACTCGATCGTCCTGGGTGGATTGCTTTTTATATTAGCATATACTTCGTCCTTACTCTTATATACAGGAATAAACAAAGTATAGGTGTGTGTGAGTTTATCCTTTAAACAGCTTTGCAAAATAAATACTGAGAAGCAAAACACAACAAGAGGAATCTTTTTCATAACAGTTATTTTTTCAGGCTGACAACCATTTAAGAAAAAGCGTTGCCTGAGCGTGGCGAATTTTTAAAAATTTTTTTTCCGGGCACGTCCAGGGGGAATTACCTTTTCTTTCTCTCAAAAAATATCCGGGCTTCAACTCCGCTATACAAAAAATACTTTCTTTCATCGAGATTGCTCTTTATGAGTCTGGTGACGTCAAAGGAAAATTTCGGACCCAGATTAAGTTCAAGCCCTTTTCCCGATGTAAAATGGTATGATATGCCCGACAGAAAATTGAAATGGGTTCGCGTGAATAGAGATTTATTATGATAATAAATACCAGACAGCGTGGTATCATAGACAAGTGCATTTGTTGAAAGCAGATAGGTTGTGGAAGCGCCTCCGCTCAATGAAAAATAACGATTGGTATTTTTGTTGATGCGCCACTCATAAATCACCGGCAATTCGATAAAGTGGAAATGATCGGCATATGTATTTTGCGGGGCGCCGCTATAATAAACGGGGCTAGACGAATTGGTTGACTGCAGGCCGCTACCTTGCTTTGATCCAATTCGAATCCGATCGCCCAGGTCACTATATGCAAGGCCTACTGATAGACTACTCCGCGGAGAAATATCTTTCGCAAGACTAACTCCTGTTTTAAAAGCGAAGGCAGATCGGTTAGGTGATGGGGAATAGAAAACCCCTGGCCCACCTCCTGTCGGAGTTCCGGGCGTGCTATAAGAAGCTGAATTTGCGTAAAGAGTACCTTTAAAGGAAAAACGATCTTGCGTAATCGTTGATGAGCCCGCCGAAAAACTTATTACCCATTTCAATTTCCTAAAATTTTGATCGCGGCTTTTTGATTTCTGCCCTGGCACTATTTCTTCGTCTTTTTTCTTTTCTTGCTTTGTTAATGCAGTGGTGTCAGCGGCGAAATTCACTGTAACATTTTTTTCGGTTGGTTGGAATGTTAGTTTTTGGCCGCTGGTGTCTGCTACAACCGATTTGTTTTTATCGACCGAAATATCTTTGCGGTCCATGCGATCTGTAATGTTTCTCTTATCATTTTCCTTTTGTTCCTCGTTAGTTCGCGGTGATGTGATCTTTCTATTCATACTCGCAACAGCCTGGCTGACTCTCTTATTGCAGATGTTTTTATGAACTACCTTTTTATCACCACTTGGGTTTCTATTTGATTTAATCACCACAGAGGAAATATTTGTTTTGTTCGTTGCGTTAGCCCGGTCCTTATTCTTGATATTTTCAGTGTTGTTGCTTTGTCCCTTGTCACTTGTGCCTTGTCCCTTGTCACTTGTGCCTTGTACCTTGTCTCTTGTGCCTTGTATCTTCTGATCGTTCTTCGCAGTTCCGATCTGCGCCTCCACATTTTGCCTGCCGTAATAATTATAGATTCCATAGCCACCGAGAGCCAGGCCAATGCAGGCAAAAAGGAAAAAGAAAATGATCCTCCTTTTTCGCTTTTCCTTCCTGATCCTTTGTTCAACCCTGGGCCAAACCTCATCCGATGGGTGAATCTTAAATTCATCCATGACTCCTCTCACATTTTTTTCAAATTCATTTGCTGCCATAATTTTCTTTTTTATTATCGACAGGATAATTTTGAAGCCAGCTGATCAGCAAGGCTCTTGCTCTTGCATACTGTGAACGTGACGTGCCGTCGGTAATTCCCAGGAGCTCGCCTATTTCTACATGAGAATAACCTTCAATAGCATGAAGGTTAAAAATGGTTTGATATCCGGGTGGCAATTGCCTGATCAGGTCGGCCAGTTCTTTTGCCTGCAGCATCACGACAGGACCATCGTTGACCACTGGGTGCAAATGCTCCGGCAGAAAATACATTTGATCACGATAATTGCGGTTGCGTTTTAAAAAATTTAACGCGGTCGTCACCATTATTCTCCTGATCCATGCACCCAACTCGCCATCGTGGCGATATTGTTTCAGGCTAAAAAAAACTTTTACAAAGCCTTCCTGCAAAATATCCTCCGCGTCCTTAGTGGATTTGGTGTAGCGATAACACACGCCGAGCATAGTATCCGCAAAATGATCATACAACTGGCGCTGAGCGTCAGGTCTCCCTTTCAGGCAATTCTTCACGAGTTTGTAGTAATCCATTATCCTGTTGTCGTTTGACAACATAAGTGAGTATATCGTTGCACGGGAGAAATACGAGTCATTAATTCTTCCTATGAGTCCTGCAGAGATGAGAACGAAGCAAAAAAAGGGGCTGCCTTAAAAAAGGCAACCCGATTTTGATTGCTCTATGAGAAAAGTTAGAATGCGGGGTCAGGAGGGGTATTTGGATTATTATCTCTTTCTAAAAATGGATAGGGTAAAAAATTTCTTTTCTTTTCCGAATTAGGCCTTCCGAACCTGCGCATGTCCTCTAATTTTAGACCCGATATAAATAACTCGATGCAGCGCTGTCGATAGATCTCGTCTAAGATCTGGGCCTGCGTCAATCCCGCTACGGGTGCCAACCCCGCGCCAACACCATAAGGGTCGCTCGCTGGTTGTTTTGTCACCACTTTGTTCAATTCGATCAAACCATTGACAAGATCATTCTGCCTGGTATACGCTTCTGCTTTTATTAATGTCATTTCGCCGGGCAAATACACCGGCCACGGTGTTGTTGATGCCGCGGCAAAGCCTTTGATCTTTGATGCATATGCGGTGGTCGTGTAAAAAGGCAATCTCTGATCAGAAGGATCTGGTTGCAAACCGGCAGGCAGACCCAAAGTATTAACGTTACTCACAGCCGTTACATTGTTGGTAGAAGTTGCTGTTTCAAAGATCGGATTCAAATTGACAGTAGTAAAATTGAATGTTGATTTAACTGTAAGGCTCGCAGCATTAGCTTCCGTTAACGCCTGCGCGTTAGTGCCAAGGAAAATTGAAAAGCGGGCTTTTAGTGCATGGAGCGTATTCGGTATATCAATACCGCCCGGGAGATTTGTTAGAAATCCAGATGAAATAGGATTTGCGGTAATAGCTGTAAGGGCATTATCTATAGCTGCCACTGCAGCAGTAAAACCTTGCGCCCTGTCTGTGAAACTTACATTTTGCCCAATGCCCGCGGGAACTTTTTCCCAGAACATAGCAAGATCACCAATTGCCAAAGCTTTAAATATTGTTGCATACCCAATTAACCCGCTTGCATAATTTTTGTCTCCAAGATTTGCCGCGTTGTTAATCACATTGTCCGCATCAAAGATCATCTTGTTGCTGGTTGTCCATAATCCGCCCATCAATGAATTAGTACCATCAACAGAGCCGCTCCCTAACTGCAGTTGGTACTCCCCCGTGTTACCCTGGTTCAAAACTATCAGTTCACTTGTCAGTAATCCATTTATTGAAACACGATTATATAAAGAGCTTCCGCGACCAGCGGTATACAAGCGCTGTAAGCCTATCGCCACTCCTGTCATTGCCTGTGGCGAGCCGAAGGCCTGCGCTTCTGGTACTGCCGTTGGATTTGTATAATTTTTTTTGCACGATGTTTCCGAAAGAAACAAAAAAATTATCAACCCAAGCCCCATTATTTTGATTAAATATTTTTTCATACCAATGATTTTTGTTTAGCGGCAATTCCCAATTTAAAAGTTCGGGGGATGGGCACGGAACCAAAATCAATTCCTCTGAGCAAAGTGCTCTGCCCGCCCGAATTTACTTCGGGGTCATACCCTTTATAATTGTCCCATGAAATGAGATTGCGGCCACTCACACTTACCACGAGGTCTTTAAAAAATTTAAATTTTCCAAGGCTATAGCTCAATGATACTTCACGAAGCTTTACAAATGAGCCATCATCAACACGCCATTGCTCAATCTGGTAAACACCGAGAATATATCCACGGGGTATTTGCCCAAGATCTTCCTGTTCCGCTACCTTACCATTTCCAACTCCCTGTCTTGTTCTAAAGTCTGCATTAAAAACATCAACGCCCTGCACTGCGTCCAATTGTATATGCAATCCAAACCTTTTATAGGTAAGGTCATTAGTTAATGTAGCTGTATAGTCAGGATTGGGATCACCGATTACTTTTCTTAAAGTAGTTCCAGTTGGTAATCCATTTACACCCCGCTGCGGCGTGTATGAAACTGCCGAATTCTGAATTCCTTTTTCTATTTGCGGAATTCCGGAAGTATTTTTTACAAGAGCCCCGCCGGCATCAACAGCAAAGAAAGTTCCGTAGAATACTCCTATTGGATAACCTTCCAGCAGAGCAACAGGAGCGCCTGTTGTAGTACTGATGAGAGTTAGTGCAGGACCAACTTCCAATACTTTATTACGATTGTGGTTGTAAATTAATGTTGCATCCCACTGAAGATCTTTTTTAGCAATGGGCGATCCTCCCAATACAATTTCAAAACCATTATTTTCAAGCGAACCAAAATTATCGAGCAAGCTTGAATATCCGGTTGTCGGAGCAATCTGCCTGTTGATCAAAAGATCTTCAACACGTTTATGATATACATTGAATTGCACGGTGATTCTATCTTTGAAAAATGACATATCCGTCCCCACCTCTAGTTCTTTTTGCCTTTCAGGTTTCACATTTTCGTTCGCAAGGCGTGTATTACCCGACAGAGCAATTCTACCTAAATATGAATTGCTGCTATATGTATTGAGGCGATCATAAGCACCGATACCCGTAAGATTTCCGGATTCACCGTAAGCAATGCGTAATTTTGCTGTATTCCACCACGGCATACTTCTTTGCCAAAATTTAATGTCCGATAAAAGATAGCTGCCACTAGCTTTATAATAAACCTGGTTACGTTGATCCTCGCCAAAAACAGAAGAACCGTCCAAACGAATCGCACCGGTTAGGAACAATCTATTTTTGATACGGAAATTTTGTTGAAGATAAGCGCCTGATATAGAAATCTCACTTCGATCATCTACACTTTGCAAAGGAGTGCTTGCCCCGTTTATAGTTTCAATGAATGGTGCTAATCCGCGACCCTGCAACAATGCATATTTATTCTTTTCATATTGCACTGAATAGCCGATTTGTGTCGTTGAACCAATGTCACTTGTAATATTGAATTGATAAGTACCGTTCAATTCATTATTGATCTGGAAGAAAATATCATTACCAGTGCTTGTATAACCATTTAGAGTGGGATCCAATGTAGCACCGCCGCCAAAAAATGCCGTGTTTACATTATAGGCAAATGGTGGCATGTACGTTGTTCCATTCTGCCCATAATTATCGATCCCAAGTGTATAGTCAAATGTCAATCCTTTGATAGGTTTTAATTTCATACCCAGGGCAGCAATGAGCCGATTGGTCTCTTCTCTTTGCTTAAAATCTTCTATAACAGAAACCGGGTTGACACGACCTCTTTCACCAACCGCTTTTAAATTTCCGTTTGCATCTCTCGTCCAGAGATCGTGAAAATTGCCAATAATGGTAACGGAATTCATTGGCGAAAAGAACGAATTGCCATCAGGTTTTTCTTTTGAGGCACTGTTAATATAATTTAATCCCAAACTGAAACTAAGCCAGCGATTCAATGTCTGATCAATATTTGCCCGGAAACTAAATCTTCTGTAATCAGTATTCTTAATAATTCCTTGATTGTAGTAATAAGAACCGGAGAGATAATATTTTGTTTTGTCTGTGCCGCCACTTACTGAAACATTATTGTCGGTACCAATGCCCGTTTGAAAAATATAATCCTGGTAATCGTATCGTGTAACAGGAGTAGTATTGGTAAGCAGTGCGGCTGGAGTTCCTACAAGGGTGATAATGTCCTGCGTAAAAGCTCCAACGCCATCAGTCGGGCCACCAAATTTTGTAGGTGCCTTATTCACATCTATTTTATTGCGGAGATGACTTACCATTACACTGGTTGAGAAATTTATAACAGGGGCACCACCCAATCCTCTTTTTGTAAAAATCTGTACCACGCCTGCGTTTGCTCTTGAGCCATAAATAGCCGCTGCTGCCGCACCATTTAATACTTCTATGTGATCAATATCAGCAGGATTAATATCGGCCAGCCGATTTTGTCCAATCGTTCCAACGAAAGTTGCCCCATCATAAGAATTTTGAGTATTGGTAACCCTGTTTGTCGCATTGTTCACAATGACTCCGTCAACAATGTAAAGTGGTTCTGATGAAGATAAAATAGAACTGATGCCGCGTAACCGAACTGAGACGCCACCTGCGGGATCACCATTGTTTTGAATGATCTGTGCTCCTGCAGTTTTGCCCTGCAACGCCGTCAGCACATTGCTGGTAGCACCTTTGGTGAGCTGATCGGCTTTCACCGTACTGATATAATTTCCCAATTGCTTCCGGGTTGTTCCTGCCGACACACCGGTTACAATGACTTCCTCCATCCCTAAAACATCTTCTGCCAATTGGGCATCCGCCTTATAAGACGATTCGTTAGCAACCTGGATCGTTTGCGATTTTGCTTTGTAACCTACACCCGAAAACTGCAACGTATAAGTGCCGGCACGCAGATTTGCGTTCATCGTATATGTACCGTTCACATCGGTTGCCGTTATAAAGTTCGTATTGGCGATCGATACTGAGATACCAGGAAGGCCCTTGCCTTCAGCATCCGTTACCTTGCCACTGATATTTACCTGCGCTAACAGGCACATGCTGTATAGTTGTAGCAACAAGACAAAAGAAATGTGTTTCCATTTCAATGATCTTATTCTTTTGATTCGGGTCATATAGCAGTTTTTAAATGATGAAAATGATGTTTGGTTTCGTTCATGACATGGATCATAAAATATCAATGCCTGCTTGATGATATGGTTTCAATAGATCATTGTAAGGCTCCATCTCCGTTATCAATACATCGATATCGCTCACTTCACAAATTTTTATTCGCTGGGTTGTGTTCAACTTTTCGGAAATGGCGAGGGAAATAACTTTTTCTGATGATTCGATCATGGCTTTTTTTACCTGCACTACTTCCCAATCACTGTCCGTTAACCCATTGTTTATATCAATGGCATTGGTGCCAAGGAAACAGAGATCAGCTTTTATCTGTCTGATCTTTGATATGGCTTCCCCGCCGATCGATATCTGGGCACTCTTGGATATCTTATCGCCGATAAATATCACTTCGATATTGGGATGATGAATATATTCATATGCGACAGGTAGGCTGACCGTGATAAACGTCGCCGATAATTCGGAAGGGAGTGCCTTTGCTAACTCAATGATCGTGGTTCCTCCTGTCGTGAGAACAAACATCTCGTCTTTGATGAGTTGAGAAGCCTTGTGCGCAATGGTTTTCTTTTCATCAAGAGAATAGACATTAGCATTCTTGAGAGAGAGATGAAAAGATTTTGACAGGGCGCCACCATGTACCTTGATAATTTTTCCGTTCTCAGAAAGTTCATTGAGGTCGCGGCGAATGGTATCCTCTGAAACCTTCATCTCCTGGCTGAGGTCAGAGGAAAGGACTTTGTTATGCAGATTGACCTGGCGTAAAATAAACGATTGCCGTTCTCTTTTAAGCATTCGCTGAAGCAGTTAGTAAAAGCAATATAGGCAAATACCTTCACAAAAAAATTATTTTTCCCGCAAAAAAATGCAACTCTTTCTATAAAAATCGGCAGAAAGGGACAAGTTGAGACGATAACTAACGAGATCTTAATCAGTTCTGACCACTGATTTTTCGAGCAAGGTTTTCAAATTGTCGAGGCCTTGTTGAATCTGTGGCCCGTAGATCCG
>VBAQ01000248.1 GCA_005883765.1 Bacteroidota bacterium | reverse complement strand
GTGCTTACTTCGCAGGCGGTTGGCTTGGATAAACAGTTCCACTTGGACGTGTCGGCACCCGTCACTGACTTCCAGGGTTTCGCGATAAATGGTAACTCTACAAGCCAGGATACACGCTATCGACAAATGATCATCTTCGACAATTATGATAATACCAATAACATATTACAATACACGGGCACGGATCAACTTCCAATCTCGATCATTTGGGACTACAGCAATCTCTATCCAATAGCACAGGTTAAGAAAGCTGCTCAGGCAGATGTCGCATACTCTTCATTCGAAGCAGATGGGAAAGGGAATTGGACTTTCTCGGGTGCAGCAACTGCAGATGCGACTTCGCCAACTGGCGGCAACTGCTATAATCTCTCGAACGGCAATATTACCAAATCGATTTCGAGCTCCACTACTTATGTTGTTTCATATTGGAGAAAATCAGCAACACCTCTTACAATAGTAGGCACTCAAAGTGGTTATCCCATCCAAGGAAAAACTATTGATGGATGGACCTATTTTGAGCATAAAGTAACTGGCCAAACGACAATCACAATCAGTGGTACAGGGTTCATTGACGAGCTGCGGCTATGTCCGTTCAATGCTCAAATGACGACGTATACTTATGCGCCCCAAGTTGGAATGACGAGTTCGTGCGATGCCAATAACAGGATCACTTATTATTTCTACGATGAATTGCTGCGATTAAAGTGGATAAAAGACCAGGATAAAAACATGATCAAAACTTTCAAATATCATTATGTAAGTCAGCCTGGAAATTGACCAACGAACCGAAATGGTTTCTTATGAAAAAAGAAATAAAGATTTTACAATTATTAGCCGCCATCGCTATTTTTTGTAAGCCTGCAATTTGTCAGGTTAACCTGAATGGCCCCACATGCGTCGTCCCGGGAGTTATCTACCAATATACAATTACAAGCCCGGGTACAAGTTCGTCACCAATCAACATGAAAGTTTGCGTCACCAATGGTACTATTGTTGACAAGGATCAAAAAAAACTTGGCGATTGCGTGCAATCTTCGGATCCATTTTCAACGGTCTTTGTGGCGTGGTACGATGCTACAGCAAGCTCGATTACCATCTCGTCTTTGAAGGGAAACAAAACATCGGCAGTGAACATGACGGTGGCACTTCAACCGGGTGAATTGGATGCGCAGGTCAAGAATCAAAGCTTGACCGATACATTAACTGTTCCTTCAACGATAAAATGCGCAGGTGGAAGAGGTGGTTCATGTTCACCAGCTTATTTGTATCAATGGCAGCAATCGACTGACGCTGTAACATGGACCAACATTGTGGGAGCGACAGGATTGAATCTTTCATTTACTACTGGTTTAAATCAATCTTTTTATTATAGGAGAAAGATTACAGAATCGCATTCTGGCACGATCGGTTATTCGGAAATCGCTGCAGTGAATGTCGTTCGCTGATCGAAAAATGATGGAAAGCTAAATATCAAAATGTAACCGCAAAATTCGTTAAATGTCTCACGCAATACGGCAGAAAAACATATGCTTATTGAGCATCGTTCTTATTGGCGTTCTGCAACCATCGATAGCGCAGTTTTCAATAACAGGTTCGACATGTGTTCTTGCCGGACAGTCATATCAATATACTATTTCCGGGCCATGGACTCAAAGCACTACGATGACATGGACAGTTTCAGGAGGCGTAATCACAACTCCCAGCTGCGGCAACTGCACACAAAAGACCGGCACTCCCTTACCGAATATATACATCTCGTGGAGTTCATCGGGAAGTCTAACACTAACGACATCCAATCCAACTGGAAATGCGTCAAAAACAATAACAATTTCGTTGGCCCTTTCCCCAGGTTCCATTACAAGCAATGGTACTCAATACATCAATTACAATTCAACTCCTGCTACTATAACTTGCTCTGCGGCGACGGGCGGTTCTTGCACTCCGAGTTATAGTTACCAATGGCAGAGCAGCACGGACAATGTAAACTTTAGTGACATTAGTGGAGCAACCTCCCAGGATCTTTCATTTAGCGCCGGCCTTACGCAAACAAAATACTTTCGCAGAAAAGTAACTGAAACAACTAGCAGCACAGTCGGCTATTCCAACACTGCAACCGTTTTTGTCTATCCTCAAGTTATAGGGGGAAGCATCGCTCCAGCCTCCCAGACGATCAATTATAATACAACTCCGTCAAGTCTTACACTGAGCGGAGTATCCGGTGGAACTGGTGTTTACACCTACCAATGGCAAAGTGCCCCGGATGCGAACAACTGGGCTTCAATACCCGGTGCGATTACCACAACTTATTCGCCGCCGGCTCTCAAAAGTGTCATGTATTACAGAGTAGCCGTTACTAGCAACGGAGCGGTCGGAAATAGCAGTAGCGCAGTGATCAATGTAAATCCGCAATTATTACCGGGAACAATTTCTCCCCTTTATATTTCGATTTATTCCGGAACAGCCCCGGGACCGATAATGGGAATAACGTTCCCAACCGGCGGGGCTTGCGGCGGTACTTATTCTTACCAGTGGCAGAGCTCGACTGACGGAACGAACTTCACCAACATCAGTGGAGCTACGTCGCAGAATTATACTCCGGGCACACTTTCGACAACAACCTGGTACAGGAGAACGGTTACCTGCGGAACCGATGTTACATATACTACGAGCTGCAAAGTAGTTATCATCACCGCGACCTCGGACATAAATTTCATTCGCGTGAGAGATATGTTGAAGGCCGGGGTCGCCGATTCCGCCACTGCATACGGTCTCAACAGCGTTTATGATGTTAGTCAGAGTGCACAATACTTCGACGGCCTGGGTCGTCCGTTACAGACGGTGGGTATGATGCAAAGTCCACTGCAAAAAGACATAGTGAGCTTCAGTGTATACGACGAATATGGTCGTGAGTCCGTAAAATATTTACCTTATCCATCAACTACAACTGATGGAAATTTTAAAATGACATCTTACACCGATGCTTATAACTTCAACAACACACAGTTTGCCGGAGAGCAAAACTATTATTCCCAGGTTAATTATGAGCCCTCACCGGCGAACAGACCTTCAATCACATTCTCTGCAGGGCTCAACTGGGTCGGATTGTCAAGCGGTGTGGCGACTCAATATCTCGTTAACACTGTAAGCGATAGCGTGAGGATCTGGTCAATTTCCGCCGCTGCGGGAAGCATACCCACTACGACTTCAAGCTATGCAGCTGGTCTATTGTTGAAAAATGTCACCATCGACGAACACAACCACCAGATGGTTGAATACAAGGACATGAATGGAACAGTTGTTCTGAAAAAGGTACAATTATCAAGTTCACCTGGAACAGGTCATGTTGGCTGGCTCTGTACCTATTATGTCTACGATGATGTGGACAACCTTCGACTCGTGATACAACCCAGATGCGTTGAACTTATCAATAGCAACTGGACAATTTCAACAGCGTTAAGCAACGAATTGTGTTTCCGTTATGAATATGATGCAAGGAAGCGAATGATGATCAAAAAAATTGCAGGTGCTGGAGAAGTTTGGATGGTGTACGATGCCAGGGATAGATTAGTGATGAGCCAGGACTCTTTGTTGCGGCTCTCAGGTAAGTGGATGGTAATGGAGTATGATAGTCTTAATAGGCCTTGGAGAACCGGGTTGCTCACGGATGCAAATAACCGCGCTTATCATCAAAATCTCGCAGGCACCAGTATCAGCTATCCAAATACCTCAGCCAATTATGAAGTTCTCACTCAAACTTATTACGACGACTACGGTTGGGTAGCAGGTACCGGAACAACACTCGCAAGTTCAATTGATGCGACCTATACAGCCAACTCAACCTATTTCAATACTTCTTATAATACGAGCCCCTCTTACGCTCAGCAAATAACACCCTTCTACATTGTGCGAGGAATGCCAACCGGTTCCATGACTAAGGTGATAGGAACGTCAAGTCAGTATTTATATACGGTCAGTTTTTATGATGATCGCGGCAGGGTGGTACAAGCTCAAGGTATCAATTACACCGGAGCCAAAGACATAGTAACATCCCAATATGACTTTACTGGCAAAGCGCTAAAGACTTTACAACAACATAACAAGAGCGGTACGAATGCTCAAAGCCACATGATTTCGACAAAAATGAACTATGATGCTGCCGGTCGATTGCTTACAATTTATAAAAACATTGACAATGCAGGAAGCGATCAATTAATTGCCACCAATAATTATAACGAACTTGGTCAGTTAAATAACAAATCCGATGGAAATAGTATTGAAACGTTGGACTACGCGTTCAACATACGCGGTTGGCTGACGAGCGTCAATAAGAACTATTTGACGGGAATTGGAAGCAACTACTTCGGTTTTGAGTTAGGATATGATAAAACCACAGCCGCAGTGAGCAGCACTAGCTATGCCGCAGCACAATACAATGGCAATATCACCGGCACCATATGGAAGAGCAAGGGCGACGGAGTGAATCGGAAATTTGATTTTACATACGACAACATTAACCGTCTAACCGGCGCCAACTTCAACCAAAACAGCAGTGGCAGCACATGGAGCAACAGTTTGATTGATTTCACAGTGAACAATTTTAGCTATGACGCAAATGGGAACATTTTAACAATGAACCAAAAAGGATTCAAAGTAAATGGATCGGCGCTAATAGACCAATTGAGCTATACTTATCAAAGCACCAGCAATAAGTTGGCAAAGGTCGACGATGCGGTGAGTGACCCCAATACCAAACTTGGAGATTTTCACGACGGCTCAAATGGCGG
>VBAQ01000107.1:24283-26258 GCA_005883765.1 Bacteroidota bacterium | reverse complement strand
CTTTCAGAAATAAAGTAATCCAGCCCGGCCCCGTCATTTTTTACTCCGAATGATTCAACGGTTTTCAAATACCTGTCCACAATATGAAACTGCCGCATCACATTCCATTTGAGATTGACGTAAATGTATTTTTGGATGTTGAGTTTATTGAAAGAATGAGAAGGTTTTCCCAATGTTTTTTTTACTCTCAATGTTCTTAGATTATGGTGGAGGTCGATAATGTGATCATATTCTTCGAGCCCTAATTCATGGATCATTAATTCCCAGCTGTGGGCGAGCAAATGGATCTTGTCGATGTAAGGATTGTGTGCAACGATGGAATGAAAACTTTCTTTGGTCAGATAATGTACTTCCGCATCGGGAACTTGTTTTTTTAAACAGCGTACAACGGGAGTGGTCAGAACGATGTCACCGATTGAAGAAAAGCGTATGATCAAAAATTTCATGACACGAATACACGAATTTTTTACGAATTACACGAAGATATAGGTGTTACTACGGTGAGCTGGCGAACTCCCCTTCTACATAATTAAGATCCTTGTGAAACGTTTCCTCGGTAAAGTAAGCAGCGATCAAAGTCACGATCATTACAATTACTCCAGTATAGATCCCACTTTTCACAAGACCCCATCCCCAGGTCTTTTGAAAAAGATTCACAAACATTAAATTAATAAGAGGCAAAGACCCCCGAACCATATTGGGAATAGTTGTAGCCGCCGTAGCCCTAAGGTTGGTCCCGAATTGCTCGGCTCCCATTGTTACAAAAATGGCCCAAAAGCCTGTGCTAAAACCAAGGAGCGAACAAGCGATGTACATATTTGTGTTGTTGGAATTCCAGGAGCTGAAAAAAAGAATGCCTGAAACCATTGCAAGAACATAATAAATGTAGAGGGCCTTCTTGCGACTTTTCAGAAATTGACAAAGAAATCCTACAAAAATATCTCCTAGCGAAATGGCAGCATAGGCAAACATAATGGCGCGACCGGAATCAAGCGTTTTTTTCCCATACAATTCCCCTGCAAAACGATTACTTAGATTTACGAGAACACCGATTACATACCACGTAGGCAGCCCGATAAGAATTGCCAATAGATATTTCCGAAATCTTTTTGCGTCGGTAAAAAACATGAAGAAATTTCCACGCGTAATGTTTTGCTGTCGCACAGATTTGAACATGCCTGATTCCACCACACTGATGCGGAGAAAAAGCAAAAGCACGCCGAGCACAGCTCCAATTTTATAACATAGTCGCCAATCGTCGGTGAGATAATAAGTGAAATATGCGATAACCGCTCCGCTTAGACCGATACCCGCCACCATAGAAGTGCCAATGCCGCGTTTTTCTTTTGGCAGCAACTCGCTTACCAATGTGATTCCCGCGCCTAATTCACCGGCAAGACCGATGCCTGTTGCAAATCTTGCCCATCCATATTGATCAATATTCTGAACGTAGGCTGTAATAAAATTGGCAATAGAATATAAAATTATGGATCCAAAAAGAACAGACAGCCGTCCTTTCTTATCACCCAGAACACCCCAGATAATTCCGCCGATCAGCAATCCGATCATCTGCAAATTGATGATCCTTGTGCTAGCCGTGATCATTTCTGCATCGGTGACATGAATGGCCCTGAGACTTGGTTCGCGAACGATGGTAAATAAAAGCAGATCATAAATATCAACAAAATAACCTAGCGCTCCGACAATTACCGGGATCGACAAGATCCCAAACTGTTTATTATTCATAACAAGCTTGATTAGAATGAAGTTATCTTAGACTTCTAAGAAATTCAAATCCTTCCCAAATGATTCGTGGGTGAACCAGGCTGCGATCACGGCAATTACCATGATTATGATACCGGTTATCCATCCGCCCATAACAAAATTACCCGTTGCCGTTCTTAATCCTCTAAACAGTAAAATGATCAATGGCACAGATCCACGAACGAAATTTGTTATCGAAATAGCCGCATCC
>VBAQ01000107.1:16085-24261 GCA_005883765.1 Bacteroidota bacterium | reverse complement strand
AAATTGCTCTGCTGACATAGTAATGTATAAAACGGAAACTCCCGATCCAAATCCGAGAGTTGCACAAATTAAATAGAAGCTGAATGGGGTTTCATGATATACGAAATATACCACAATGGCAACACTCAGAATTCCATAAAAAAGGAACAGAGTTTTTTTTCGGCTCTTAATTATGTTACTAATGATGCCGGCACTCAGATCTCCCAATGCAATTCCGATATATTGATACATCACCGCTTTTGCCGGGTCAATCTCAGCAATACCAAATTTCTTTGCAAAACTATCCGAGAAAGTGACGAGGATGCCGATTGCATACCACACCGGGAGGCCAATCAATATACCGCGGAGATATCTTAAGAATCGTTCCCGATTGTTGAAGAACATTAAAAATTTTCCGCGTGACACATTTGTTTTCTTTACGGCGTCAAACATGGAGCTTTCCAGGAAACCGATACGAAGGAGGAGTAACAATAACCCCAGGCAGCCACCGATATAGTAACACAATCTCCAGTCATGAAACCATTGATTCACGAAAAAGGCTGTGATCGTTCCCATAACGCCGGTCGAAGCAATGACGGCAGCAGCAATGCCGCGCTTTTCTTTTGGAAGGAGCTCGCTTGTCAGCGTTATGCTGGCTCCCAATTCACCCGCCAAACCCAGCGCTGCAATGAACCGAAGAATGGTGTATTGCTCAACAGTGGTTACCATTCCATTGGCGATGGTGGCAACGGAATAGAGAAGAATAGACCCGAACAAAACACTTTTTCTTCCTCTTTTATCGCCCATGATACCCCAAGCAATTCCACCCAGGAGAATGCCGATCATTTGAATGCTTAAAATATTTTCGCCGGTTGTAAGAATAGCATCGCCAGTTAAGCCAAGATCATGTAAACTAGGTCTGCGAATGATGTTAAAGAGGAGAAGATCATAGATGTCGACAAAAAAACCCAGGGCTCCAACAATTACAGGCAAGGAAAAAATACCGTGCTGGCGCTTGTCCATAATTTATGCTTTGGAAGATTCTTCTTCGTGCCTCCCAAAAATTAATTTATATAAAACTGGCAGGGTAGTAACAAGAATAATCCCTATAGTAATGGCTTCGATATGATCTTTTAAACTGAAATCAAATTTTTTCTCTACCCACGTTTGAAGAAAAAATCCTCCCAACATCATGGAGCTTACCCAGCAAATACTGCCGACAATATTGTAAAAAATGAAGATCGGTTTTTCCATTTTCACAACGCCGGCAACGATCGGCGCAAATGTGCGGATGATGGGTAAAAACTTTGCAAGGAAAATAGTTGCTTTTCCGTATTTGTGATAAAAATTCTTTGCCTTCAACAAATGTTTTCTTTTAAACAACCATGTTTCTCTTCTTTCGTACAACAACGGACCTGCTTTGTAACCGAACCAATATCCGACGATATTTCCAAGCACCGACGCGATCATCACGGCAATGATGATAATGAGATGGTAAAGACCAAATGGAAGATCAGACGCATCAGCAACGCCGAAAAGTTTTTCAATTAGTTCGTTCATGAATATACCTGCTGCAAACAACAACGAGTCGCCGGGAAAAAAGAAACCTATGAGCAATCCAGTCTCCGCAAATATTACCAATAAAAGAAAAAAGAATCCTCCATGGTGAATGATCCACTCGATAAATCTTTGAATAAATCCCGCACCGTCCAGTAAAAAGATATCCATAGATCCACCTAGTTTTTATATTGGTTATATGTAGTGTGTTCGAGAGCCCCTTCCCATTTGCTCACCACACTTGTTGCGAGTGCATTTCCTACCACGTTTGTCATGGTTCTGAACATATCGCAAAAATGATCTATCGGCAATATCAATGCAACACCTTCGGGCGGGATCTTAAACATTGAACAAGTTGCCAAAACTACGACCAATGCTGCTCTTGGCACACCAGCAATTCCTTTACTGGTTAACATCAATACCAGCAACATAGTTAACTGTGTGGCCAGATCCATGTGTATTCCATAGGCCTGGGCTATAGCAATTCTTGCAAATGTCATATACATCATGCTGCCGTCGAGATTAAATGAATAACCCAGGGGTAAAACAAAAGCCACAATTTTCTCCCCACATCCAAAACGTTCCAACTCTTCGGTCAATTTGGGAAATACTGCCTCACTGCTGGTTGTGCTAAATGCGATCAGCAAGGGTTGTGCTATTCGTCTAAGTAAATGAGAGACCCGGTTACGCAATATCAAAAATCCAACGAATAACAAGATAAGCCATAACAGCACAATACCAACCAAGAAATAAAGAAGGTATTGTCCGTAAAAACTAAAAACATGAAGGCCTTTTGTTGCGATCACTGCAGCGATCGCGCCAAATACTCCAACAGGAGCAAACCACATAACGTAGCCCACCATTTTTAAAATGATATGCGAGGCGGCATCCAACGCTTTCACTAAAGGTTTCGCGTACTCATGAAGAGCAGTAGCGGCAATTCCAAAAAAAACACTGAACACAACGATCTGCAGAATTTCGTTGTTGGCCATCGCTTCAATTACGCTTTTAGGAAAAACATGCTCCACAAACCTGGCTAATGAAAACTCTTGTGTTTTTCCAATCAGGTCTTTAGCGCCAGCGGTATCGGCATTGCTTAAATCAATGGCGTGTCCCGGCTGAAACAGGTTAACGAGAAACAGTCCCAATAACAAACTAACCAGAGATGCGCTGATGAACCAGAGCAAAGCCTTGCCACCCACCCTGCCTACAGTCTTAAGATCTCCCAATTTTGCAATGCCAACTACAAGCGTACAAAACACGAGGGGCGCAATGATCATTTGCACGAGGCGAAGAAAAATAGTGGTGAGTAGCTTTATGTTGTCGGAAAATTTTTTAACGAAATCAGTAGAACTATTTTCATGAACAAGCCAGCCTGTAATCACACCTAATATCATTGCAATCAAAATAAATACAGTCAGCCGGTTTTTTTTTGCCATATCCAGTTTTGATAATGGGGCCGAAAATCGGAAAAATAATCTAAGGGCAAAAACATTTCAATTTTTTAAAACCTCATTTGCAAAAGAAATAGAACATTAATTAAATAATTCTTTACTTTACGAGCTATTCTAAACTACAATCACCAACTTATGAGTTTGTTTATACGAAAACCTCTGAGCCAGTTAATGTCTGATACTGATAGCTCCGAAAAAAGTCTAAAAAGAACTCTTGGTCCAATGTCTCTTATTGGTTTAGGTATCGGCGCCATCATTGGTGCTGGTTTGTTTATACGAACAGCTGCAGCAGCTGGTGGCCACGCAGGACCCGCTGTTGTTATATCTTTTGTAATTGCAGCAATCGGGTGTGCACTTGCAGGCTTATGTTACGCAGAATTCGCTTCCATGATCCCCATTGCGGGGAGTGCTTATACTTATTCTTACGCAACCATGGGAGAATTTATTGCCTGGATAATTGGTTGGGATTTGGTTCTCGAATATGCTCTTGGTGCTGCCACCGTATCGATTGCGTGGTCGCAGTACTTAAACAATTTATTGCAGCAAACCGTTGGTTGGCAAATCCCCTATCAATGGAGCCACTCACCTTTCCAGCACTCGCTTGACACAGGTGTGCATGGCATCATGAATATCCCTGCCGTGTTTGTTCTTCTTCTATTAACTGCATTGTTGGTCCGTGGTACAAAAGGTTCGGCTGCTGTAAACAGTATTATTGTAATTGTCAAAGTTACTATCGTCATTATGTTTATCATTTTGGGCTGGAAGTTTATTGATCCCGTAAACCAGCATCCATTTACTATTCCGCCAGATGCAGGAACTGTTCAACTAAGCAACGGCCAAGTGCATAATTATGCCGATACGTTGAATCACGGATGGCTGGGTGTTTTGCGTGGTGCGGGTATTGTTTTTTTTGCATTCATTGGTTTTGACGCTGTTTCAACTGCAGCGCAGGAAACAAAAAATCCGAAGAAGCATATGCCAATAGGAATATTGGTATCCCTTGCAATTTGTACTGTTTTATACATTTTATTCTCGTATGTTCTTACTGGTATAGCATCTTACAAGGAATTTATGGCGGCAGGAAGCGAAGCTTCTGTTTCTTATGCTATCACTAACCATATGCCGGGTTTCGGCTGGCTTTCTCTATTCATTACAATCGCAATTTTAGCAGGATTCTCTTCAGTAATTCTCGTAATGCTGTTAGGACAGACAAGAATTTTTTATACCATGTCAAGAGACGGGCTTGTGCCTTCCGTATTTTCTGATGTGCACCCAAGGCATCGTACGCCGTATAAATCGCAGTGGGTGTTTTTTGTTTTTGTTTCTTTATTTGCTGCATTTATTCCCGATAATGTTGTAGGTGATATGACTAGTATCGGAACTTTGTTTGCTTTTGTGTTAGTATGCATCGGCATTTTAATAATTCGAAATAAAAAAATGGCGAATGCTCCATTTAAAACTCCTGCAGTGTGGATAGTTGCTCCGCTTGGGGCCCTGGTTTGTCTCGCTATGATCGCAGGTCTCGGTTTGGAAAATTGGGCGAGGTTGATCGTCTGGTTACTGGTCGGCTTTGCCATTTATTTTGGTTACAGCAGGTATCACAGTAAAGTACGACACGGTGAAGTGATTGTTCCAAAAGATCCGGAAATGCCAAAAGAACCTTTCGAGGAATAAAAAAATTTTAATTTTTTTTAAAAAAACTGTCTTACTTTTTTAAGAGCAAGGCAGTTTTTCTTTTACAACCGTTGCTGTAGATTTGCACCCTCGAGGCCTCACCCTCTCCCGATAAATATCGGGGCCCTATCCGGAAGGAAAGGGAGGCGAAACAAGGAATTCTGTGCAGCCATTGTGAGGGCGCGTCAACTTTTGTGACTCTACTTGACTTTTGACTTTTAATTTTTGACTTTTTACTTTTTATCATGGGAAGAATTTTTGAAGTTCGTAAATCAACCATGTTTGCCCGTTGGGATAGGATGGCAAAACAGTTTAGCCGCATTGGAAAAGAAATTGCCATTGCAGTAAAAGCCGGTGGACCTGATCCCAATGCCAATCCCGCCCTTCGTCGCTGTATGCAAAATGCAAAAGCAGTGAATATGCCCAAAGACCGCGTAGAAGCTGCGATCAAAAGAGCGATGGGTAAGGAGATGCAGAACTATGAAGAAATTTTATATGAAGGTTACGGTCCGCACGGTGCGGCAATACTGGTGGAAACGGCCACCGACAATCACGTGAGAACAGTAGCAAACATCAAATCGCACTTCAACAAAGGCGGCGGCAGCTTAGGCACCAGCGGCAGTGTAGCATTTCAATTTAAAAAAATGGGTGTGTTCAAATTGAAGCCTGATGGATTAAATGCTGAAGAACTTGAATTTGATTTAATAGACTATGGTCTGGAAGAAATGGGTGAGGGCACAGGAGAAAATGGAGAGAATGTCATGGTCATCCGTGTAGCCTTCAACGATTTTGGTAAGATGCAAAAAGCGCTTGAAGAAAAAAAGATCACGCCGCTTAGCGCGGAGGTAGAATGGATCCCCGCATCAACCGTTTCACTGCCCGAGGATCAGGCGCAGGATGTTCTAAAATTGGTTGACAAGCTGGAGCAGGATGAGGACGTGCAGAAAGTGTTTCATAATCTGGTTTGAATGGTGAGTTGTGAATGGTGAATGGTTGATGGGGCAGTTGTTAGCTGTAAAAGGCGACAAAAAATCTGTCCCGCCCTTCGATAAACTCAGGATTCGGGACAGATAAAAAGGATCAAATCAATTCGAAAGTTTTACTTGCTTAAGTTCATTTCATCTCATCCAAAAACCACCACTCTCCCTCCCTCACAAAGATCCACCGCTCGGAAAAATTTTGCACCTTATCGGCGTAATCGATCAATTCCTTTGCAGAGTGCTCATCTCTTATGAATTCTATTCCGATTGTTTTTATCAATGCAGTGAAACAATCAGGTCTATGTGCAGAATGGCGTGTATGATTTTTTCCTTCACTCACTGCTATCACAGCTACTTCCCTGATCAAAAGATTTTTTATTACCCATGTTTTCTCTTTTCTCGTCAATTCATCCATCTCTTTTTTTAACTTTTCATAACAGGATGCCGTGAGATATTTGTTTAATTCCTCAATGTTCCCATTGTTTTTTGCCCTTTTTAATTTAAAAAAAACTGTTTTCACCTGCTCGATCATGGTTCCATGATCCCATATCTTATCTTTTTGCACAAGATGGCTAAGCCTGGCTCCCGCAATGGAGATCTTCAGACTATTCCAGGATAATTTCATAGGAAATTTTTGATCTAAAAGACTCTTGACTCATGGATCATTCTCTTAGTTAATTCCAATTACAAAACCGCTTGCGTGGTAATTACCAACCGTTACTTTGTATATGAGTGTTCCCGAATGATGAGGTCCGGCATAAGGAACTACGTTAGTTATTTTATCGGCGACATATTTTCTCAACTCAAGCACTTTTGTTCCGTTGGCCGTAAAAAATTCAATGACCGCCATTCCACTTATCAGTGAGTTGATGCTTAAACTGAATTGCCTGTCGTAAGGATTGGGGAACGCAGTTACCAATAATTTTTCTGTTGGCATTTCGGAAGAAGCACTTCCGGGGGCTGAGATCTTTGTAATCAAACCAGGTTGTGAGTAAGCTATGGTTCCTGTCAGTATTCTGCAACCATCAAATGCATTGTTGATCGTTGCCACAGCAATTTGGGCGTCGGCTGCACTGATTGCAGTATTTGCTCCACCCAATACATCATTGGCCAGCTGGAACAATCCATTTATAGTGTTTGCATAACCGTTGCCTCCGTTAAGATAGACGATCACATTGTGCAGAATACCAAACTTAACAGCACTGCCGGTGGGTACACCGCTCCCGCAAGCTGTTTGCGCTGTAGTAACCAGCGTATCCCTGCTTAGATTAATCGGACCAAGCGTACTGCTGGTGCTGATGTTAAACCACAACGTGATGAGCTGCGACAAGAGTTGATTGTTGATCTTCCCATTTTGAGAACCACCAGACTGAATAGGAACCAGGCTCCAGGTGCTTGGGTCACTAAAGTAAGCGCCATCGTAAGGCGGAACATTATCCACCATGAGGGCTTGTGAATTGCCCGAGCCGGGAAGCATTTTAAAAATATTTCCACTGTTGATATCTGACCTAAATAAGGTGAAGAACTGACGGTTGGCCACACTACCGAATACTTTTGAATTAGAGACAAACGCATTCTGCATGAGTTGTGTCGAACTAACCATTGATGAACTCCCGTTAAAAGTATAACAGGCTGTTCCCCTTGCATTGCCGTAAAAGCCTTGCGGGTGGGAGCATGCCACCACATTTGGAACATTTGCCAGCATACCAATACCCAGCTGGCTAAAACTTGAAATTTGTTTGCGTCGTGCAAAACCATCACTCACTTTTCTTCCCAAGCCGTTATTTGCTTCCAGTGAGCTGCCGGGAGGTATTATCCAATCTGCGCCATTGCTGCTGGCGTCGGGCCGACGCAATATGCCAAATTTATTATCGGCGAGACCAGTAAAGCCATTAAAATAAAGTTGCAGAGCGAAGTTGCCACCGGATGGAGCAGTATTGGGAATTAAATACCACACACCACCATTATTCACACCTGTATAATAAGTAGTACTTTCTGTAACATTCAATCCGGCATCTGTGCCGGGCTTGGGGCCAAACGACGCCGTGAGATAACTGGTGCCGGTAATACTATTATTTACAAACTGAAGCAGGTTACTTCTTGTTCCGCTACCTACAGGAAAATCGTAGGTGCTGGTGTTGCTTGTGATCAACCGGCGAAAATTTCCATTGATCCAGCTATGCACATACCCCGCATTTGTTACATCATTTAAAAATGAGGAAGCGCTGTTATTGTTCAGAAAAACAAAATTCGCACTCGTGTTGATTTTTCCATTTACCAATTGAAGCAAATGAGAAATGGTAAGATTATTGCCAAGGTTGAGTCCTCCTGAATTTATTTGAACCGTATAAAAATTAGTAAGGCCTGAAAAATTATGATTATTTGTACTGTTGAAAATCACCATGCCTGTTCCACTTAATGCTCCGGAAATAGAATTGTCTATCCAATCACTTCCGTTAGCAATTGAACTATTTTTTAGTCGCAACGTTCCATTATTGAGCAAGCCACTTCCATTCTCCAATGTAATTCCAC
>VBAQ01000107.1:0-16047 GCA_005883765.1 Bacteroidota bacterium | reverse complement strand
TTGACCGAAGTACTTCCTGTGCAGAGTTGTTCAATCCAGTAAGCAGAAGGAACAGGAGTACTGTATTTTTCTTCATAACTGTTTTTTTATCATAAGAAATTAATAGGCCATCACGTTAAGCACCCGTCCAGTACTTTATTTTTTTCGTGCTTCATGTGGCTCTTTTCCCGAAGAATAAAAAGTTGCTCGTTGCATTATTTTATTTTTTCCTTTATGGCTTGTAATTCCTTCAACAGTTCATCGATCTGTTTTTGTTTTTTGTCAATCAAAACCTGTTGTTCCTGCACTGCCTTTACCAGTGGAACCACAAAATCTGCATAGCGCAATCCATATACATCATTTTCATTTTTTGGCGCATCTATTCCTGAAAAATTAAAACCTAATTCCTTCGCAGATTTTTCTACATCCTGCGCAACAAAACCTGTAAATCTGGTTTTTTCTTTTTCTTTCAAAGCCCTATCCATCATGGCTTTTGCTGCAGCATTCGGTTGGTCTTTCTTTGACTGGTTCTTATGTAGGAAATTATCAAGTCCTGTAGCATCGAGTGTGTAAGTTACCGGCCGCAGTTTGTTGATAAATGCAAGACCAGGCACATCTTCTCTTACATTCTTTTTATAGCGTCCGTCACTAATGTTTGTCCAATTAGCATAGGCGCGGTAGGCCGTGGTGGCACCATTTCCAATTGTTACCTGGCTTACGTCGGTGCAAACAGTGCCTTGTCCAATAGCAATGACATTGTAATAACCTGAATTATTAACGTCAGTATTAGCTCCAACAAATACATTATTGTAGCCATTATTATAAAGAGACCCTGCATTATATCCAATGGCGGTATTGTATTGCGAACTCGTTGTTTCATTAAGTGCAAAGTTGCCGACCGCAGTATTGTAATATCCTGTAGTATTGTTTTGAAGCGCTGCAACACCATCCGCCGTATTATAACCGCCTGTGGTATTTGAATAAAGTGCATGATCGCCATACGCTGTATTCTGAAATCCTGTGGTGTTAGCAACGAGTGATACATAACCAGTGGCAGTATTGGAATAACCTGTAGTGTTGGATGCAAGTGCCGAAGATCCTGTAGCAGTATTTTCATCCCCGGCTGTGTTGGCATCAAGCGCTCCGTTGCCTGTAGCAGTATTAAAATGACCCGAAGTATTTGAATTAAGTGCAAAGTAACCAATAGCTGTATTGAGATAGCCTGTTGTGTTAGAGTACAGTGCGCTCAAGCCATTAGCAGTATTGGAATATCCGGTGGTATTGGAATAAAGTGCTCCATAACCACTGGCGGTGTTTTGATAACCAGTGCTGTTGTGATAAAGGGACTGATATCCATTAGCAACATTAGCAGAACCAGTAGAATTGTTTCTAAGTGAACCAAATCCAGTCGCAGAATTCGCACTTCCCGTAGTATTTGTGTAAAGGGATTCAAAACCATTTGCCGAATTGCCAAAGGCTGTTGTATTATTCCGAAGCGCATCAGTTCCCACAGCTGTGTTCGAATACCCCGTTGTATTCCAAAGCAGCGCTCCGGTTCCGGTGGCAGTATTTGAATTTCCTGTAGTGTTAGCAAAGAGGGCAGCATTGCCAATTCCAGTATTGGATCCCCCGGTAGTATTGGAGTAAAGTGCATCATCTCCATGAGCCGTATTCCATCTACCTGTGGTGTTTGAATAAAGTGAACCTTCACCGACAGACGTATTGCCATCACCCGTTGTATTCGAATAAAGAGCGTAGTTGCCCACAGCGGTGTTGAAGTTTCCGGTGGCATTGGCGAGTGTTCCCAGGCCAAAGCCTGTATTAGTATTTGAAAGCTGGATTTGTCCAGCCGTAATATTATTTACTCTAAACAGAAGTGGCTCTGCATCAGAAGTACCAAGAAACTGGGTAGACGGATTGGTGCCCGAGTTGCCACTCAAAAGCCAGCCGACAGCACCAGAACCTCCGGAGCCAAAGGTCCCGTCGCCACGCAGCACATCAGTTGCTACGCCCGTAAATTTTAAACTATAGATAACTCCACTCTTATCGTGACGCAAGATTCCACTGTCTGCTCCGTTTGATACCGTGTCCATGCGAAAGCTTCCAACCAAATGAAGTTTGCTTTGCGGAGAAGAAGTTCCGATTCCTACATTGGCCCCGGTACCCAACACTATTGAATTGCTTTGGGCTACTTTGGCATTATATCCAATTGCAGTAGCGTTCGTCAAACCATCTGTTGAAACATCAGCACCAAAGCCGATAGCAGTGTTATTGGATCCTGTGAAATTGGAATAAAGGGAAGTAACACCAATCGCTGTATTCTGATTTCCCGTCGTGTTCCTTGACATGGCACTAGTACCCAAGGCTGTGTTCTGATTTCCTGTTGTGTTCGCAATAAGAGCACCATGCCCCTGGGCCGTATTGGCGTAACCCGTGGTGTTTGCAGAAAGTGCGTTGAAGCCGAAGGCGGTGTTTGTTACTCCTGTCGCTCCTGACGGAAGGGAGCCTAATCCAAACGCAGTGTTGTTACTCGCAAGGTCGATGTGGCCAGCGAGCGAGTTGTTGACTTTGAAATATAAAGGTTGTGCATCGGTAGTGCCGATGAAATTGGTAGCCGGGTTGGTGCCTGCATTGCCGGTGATCAGCCAGGCTGAAGGACCGGCTGGGGCGGCGCCAAAGGTTCCATCTCCCCTCAAAACATCACTAACGCTGCCTGTAAATTTTATACCATACACGACCCCATTGGCGTCGTGGCGCAGAAGGCCGTTTCCTCCAACACCCACGAGTGTATCCACGCGCAATCCTCCCGCGATATGCAATTTATTCAGCGGATTGGTTGTTCCAATGCCAACATTCTGACAAAAAGCGGAAAGAAAGATGCTTTGCACAAAAAGCATAAGGAGAAAATTTTTTTTCATAAACAAAAGGTATTTGTGAGACAATTGAAAAATATCGGGGAGGGATAAAAATGGTTTCCAGATGGGAGAATTCTATTAATCTGTTTTGAAATTACCCTGAATAATGAGCCGCGAATATCAATTCTCCCAAACGGCGGGATTTTTTTAGCTTGCGGAACAACAATGAAAAAAATTTTTTGCGGCCACTCGAACATGAACGGTTGCGCCTCAAACACGACCGGAGGTGATTCGACGGGTCAACGGTGAAAGAACTCAAAAATGATAAATGGCTGTAAGTTTTTTAAAAACAAGAAAGTAATTTTAAGGAAAGACTTTTACCAATCTTTGCTTTATGATCCGGTTTCTATTTTGGATCGTCGTGTTTGGTGTTATATGTCAACTGGCGTTGGCCCAGACATTGGACGAAAAAAAATTTATTCATTATACCACCAAAGATGGTTTGAGCAATAATTACATCACGGGGTTGGGGCAGGATTCAAAAGGCTATATCTGGATCAGCACTTCTCATGGACTCAATCGTTTTGATGGCAGCACATTCAAGCAATTTTTACACTCAGACGAATCCAATTCCATTCCTGATAACGGCATCTTTTCCATGCGACTGTTCCCGGGTGACCAATTGGCAATTGCCACAGAAGATGGAGCGCAGATCATTTCCACGAAATCTCTTGAAACAAAAAAACTGGAAGTACCCACAGAAGATGCGCTGCGCTACTGGAGCAATTATTTCAGGTATGTGTGTGTTGACAAGGAAGGCAATTACGGTGCTTCAACCAAAACCGGTTTTTATATTTTTTCGCGCGAGGGAAAGTTGAAAAAAAGATTGGATCATTTCACGGCAAAAGACATAGGCCTGCAATGGATGATGTTTGGAAGCCGCCTGTACCAAATGCCGGATGGCAACCTGATGCAGGAAAACAGATCAGGGTTTACTTTGTATGATCCAAAAAAAAACCAGTTCAGCGATGCAGCCGGCTACTATCCAGCCATCACATCCTTATTTGCTGTTCTTAAAAAGACACATGATCGATTCATCTTTATTTCAACTTATGATCTTCTTGTTCTTAATGAGAAAACAAACAGCTTCGACATAATCGATATAAGGAATGGCGATGAAACTTCGTCTCCCGCTTGTTTTAATTTACAGCAGGAGTTGGGATGGCAAAGCAATCTCAGTCGTATCAATGACAGCATCTGGGTGATAAATTCAAAAAATAAAGGTTTTTACCTCATTACAGTGAATGAGATGGCGAAGACTGTTGTATGTTCTTCAAAAAAATATTTCATCGATCATTTCTGCACCTACATTTTTTCAGATCACAAGAAAAGATTTTGGATAGGAACAAACGAAGGTCTGTTCATGGAAATTCAGAGACCAAAAATCATCAGCACTTTCGATCTTTTCAAAAATGAAGAGAATGGTAACGGTTCGATAACAAGCTTGTATATTTCCGAAAAAAAGATCTTTGCCGGAACCGATAAAAAACAAATTATTGTTCTGGACAAACAATCAAAACAGGTCTTGTACCGGGTTTATTTGAACATTTACGGCGAAGAGCCTCCCCTTATCATGTCATTCCTACCCCTACATGCGGATACACTATGGGTGCAAACGACTTCAGGACTTTTATGGCTCCATACCAGGAATTATTCCTGGGGAAGAGTATTTGCCGACAGCACCATGAACAAAAACACTAAACCCGGCCTCCTGTTCATGGATACAAAAAGGAATATCTGGATGGGATCTGAAAATATCAATACAGTTTATTTGTATCATCCTGCAACCGGGAATTTGAACAAAGTGACCAGCACAAATAATCCGCTAATGAAGACAAATATGGTGAACAGCATTGCAGAAGACAGCGAGGGTAATATCTGGTTTGGAGGCGATGCCATTGCCAGGTGGAACCCCAGGATGCAAAAAATAGATTCTCTTATTAGCCGCCTGCCCACCCAAAAAAACAGGAAAAAAGGATATTCAGTGATGAGTGATTCGCAAGGAAATATCTGGGCCACTGTTAAGGATGATGGTATCGCAAAGATCACGGGAACAAATTCGCCAGTTCATGTAAGGCCAGGAAATCTTTTACCTGATTATTCTGCAGGTGTGTATCCTGCACTGTTGCAAAACAAAATTTTTATTTGCATTAACAATGCCATCGGTTTTTTGGACATAAAAGACTTACGGGGAATTGTTTTGCATCAGGCCGATGGATTACCTGAAGAAAAAATAACTTCTTTCTATTTCAGCGTTGATCGCACAGATCAGTCGACCTGGTTTGCATGTGGAAATACAGTTTGTAAAATTCCATTTCTTGGAAATTCCATTTACGCTGAACCACCTGTTTTAAATGTTTCGGAAGTTTCCGCTGTAAAAAATCCAGTTATCAATTATCCCCCACCGACTATTTCACTAAAATATTATCAAAATGATATCAGGATCACTCTCAGTGCCATCGATTTCAGCGACCCGGAAAATATGCGGTTTGCTTACCGGATAAAAGACAAAAATGACACAGCATGGACAGACATTGGTACACAACAAAATATTTTACTCACCAACATCTCACCGGGGAATTATAAACTTGAAGTAAAGGTTTACGCCTTTGATAATAAATGGCCTGAACAAACAAAACAAATAGACGTGGTTATTCAACCGCCCTTTTGGAAGACCGCCTGGTTTTTATCTGCCATCGTATTCCTCATTACCGGTGCCATTTATTATTTATACCGTTACAGGATCAAGCAAATAAAACAAAAAGCCAACCTCGATAAGCTGCTGGCGCAAACGGAAATGAGAGCACTGCATTCGCAAATGAATCCTCATTTTATTTTTAATTCGCTCAACAGCATCATGCAAATGGTTTTAAATGATGAGAAGACAAATGCTTCACGTTACCTGAGTAACTACGCGCAACTTGTCCGCCTCAATCTTGAACATTCGCAACGCACATTTATAACCCTCCGGGAAAATATAGATTACCTGCGTCTTTATATTGAACTGGAACAGACGCGGACAAATAGTTTTGTGTGTTCTTTAGAAATAGATGAGGATCTGAATCCTGATGAAATTCTTTTGCCGCCGATGCTGATCCAGCCGTTTATTGAAAATGCCATCTGGTATGGGCCATCAAACAGGAATTTACCAATGAAGCTTGACATACGATTTTTTAAGAAGAATGATCAATTGGTTTGCCTGGTGGATGACAATGGTATGGGCATTGAAGCCTCCATAAAAAACAAAAGTGAAAAAATATCGCCGCATGTCTCATTAGGAATTAGCAACGTAAAACAGAGGATCAGGATACTGAATGAGAAATATGGACTACATTATAGCCTGGACATTGAAGACAAGAGCCGTGGAGACGATGCTGTTGAAAGCGGAACAAGAGTAGTCCTCGGATTGCCTCTAAATGTTAGCTATCTATGAATCCAGATTCAATCAAGGTTATTTTAGTTGATGACGAGCCACGAGGTTTGAACATCCTGGAAAAAATGTTGTCTTTGCATTGTCCCGAGATTTATATCAGCGCTTCCTGCACCAATGCCGATGAAGCGATTGAAAAAATAAGATCCATCCAGCCAGAATTACTGTTCCTTGATATTGCGATGCCTGTAAAAACAGGATTTGATTTATTGAACGAATTGCAGGATTTTTCATTTGAAATAATTTTTGTTACCGCTTATAACCAATACATGATCGAAGCCTTCCACTTCAGTGCGGTAGATTACCTGCTGAAACCAATTAATGATGTGCTGCTGGTGAATGCTGTAAAAAGAGCAAAAAAAAGAATCGAAGAAAAAATAAAACATAAAAATATAGAGACACTTCTCTATAACCTGGAACAAAAAAATTCACCGCAGAATATGAGACTCTGTATCAGCTCGGTCAAGGGTTTCCAGGTGGTGGACATCAAAGACATTCTGTATTGCGAAGCAGCAGGCAACTACAGTAATTTTCATTTTACAAACCATCAGCTTGTTTGCACTTCAAGAACAATGCTTGAATACGAAAGAGTGCTGGAGGATGCGGGCTTTGTAAGGATCCATAAATCATACCTGGTGAACCTGGTGCATGTAAAAGAATATATTCGCGGCGAGGGCGGCTCGGTGATACTGACAAACGGCACTGAACTGGAAGTTGCGAGGCGCAAGAAAGACATGTTTCTTGACAACATGAAAAAATTTTATAAATTCTTGAAATAGTCGTAGTGGACCAGAAAAAAAATGGAGAATGGTTCTCTGGATCAGCATTCCATTCTCCATGATCCTGTTCGCATTTTCAACTACTCAGCGCAGAAGTTTTATAACCTTAATTTGTTTTTCATTATCTTCTTGCTCAACTTTTACAATGTAAACTCCAGGCAGGTAATTCTCGCCGATCTTGACAATTGAATTTGCATTTACATTCTTTGTTTCAATTATTCTTCCATACATATCAACTACGCGCATTTTGATTTTTGAATTGAGATTATCACTTTTGACGCTAAGGGTGAAGTAGGCATAAGTTGGATTCGGAAGAGCTTTCACTTCAAATTGTTTTGGAATTTCATTTGCTTCCTTATTGATCACCGATTTTTGCGTAACGGTACTCATGGTATTTTGCACCACGACTGAGCTGTTTAATCCCACATCCGTTGTTGGATTTGCTGCATCGCTTGTGCCGGGTTGGTTGTCGTAATAAACTTGCCCGGTGTTTTTATTATAGATCTTGGTTCTTATTTTATCTATCCCACTTCCATCCAAATCGCCATCAATAACTGTCATGATAAAGTTGATACCGCTTTGGCCTCCTATAATTTTGCCTGTTCCTTTGCATTGAGCTTTAGCTCCTGAAATGGAGAGATAATCGAAATTCAAGGCGTTGAATTCAAAATTTCCAACTTTAAATTCAAATTGAGTTTCCCCTTTTGGATAAGTTGAGTTTTTAAAATAATTCGTCGTAAATCCATAGCTTACCTTACCCGTTGCAAAAACATCAGATTTCAATGCACCGGCAGGTGAATTGAACCATCCGCCTCCATAAGTATAGCCGCCATTCGGATCATAGACCACGATTATTTCTTCAAGATCACCGTTGGTGTTGGCGTAGCTCGTTACACCGGTTTGATCTGTGACGTTCATCTGCAGTTTGTACACCCCGGTGCTATTGAATTTGTAGCTGCCGGTAACTTTTCCATTTTTATTTGTTGTTGGTTCACTTACTGTGCCTCTGACAGATGTGCTTCCATCGAGCAGCCATTTTGCAGTGTGCTTGTTAGCAGGTTTATCCCAAAACTCTCCTGCAAAATCAACTGTAGATCCGACTCTGAATGGATGACCAGTTTGCGGGCCTGTTATATTGTGCACGACCACCACCTGCGTGGAAGCAGTAACCGGAGCATTACACCCGTCAGTCACTGTAACGGTGATTGTATAGACCCGGCCCGTGCCATTGGCAGCCCTCTCAGCTCTCAATCGTATGTGATTATTATCAAGGATCTCCCAATCAGGATCGGTATCACCATCAGCGACTCCATTCACAGACTCATTGCTTGTAATGCTCACGTTTGTATTGACATTGGTTACACAATTATCAGTGACAGTATAGTTCAGGGTGATATCACGCATCGTATGATTGGGTGGCCACAGTGATGACTGTGATGGAGCTAAACCTGTTATTTGAGGAGGGACATTATCAAATACGGTGATCACTTGCGAACAGTCGGTCGAATTGCCCGCAGGGTCAGTTGCTCTATAGGTCCTTGTCAACGTAAACCTGTTAGCGCAGGTTTTATTGGTAGTGTCATCACTCACATGCGTAACAACCGCACTGCAATTATCAGAAACTGTAACTGAATTGATATCGATGGTCGGTACATCGGATGCACAACTTACAGTAATGTTAGCAGCGCATGTTATTGTCGGCGGTTGATTATCTACAACCGTTATTGTTTGGACGGCGGTTGCTGTATTTCCTGCGCCATCGGTTGCACTCCACGTTATATATGTATTGCCAACAGGATAGGTATCCCCAGAAGCAAAATCACTATGTGAAGTTGTGATTTCCGCGAGGCAACCATTTATAGTCGGCTCGCCTATAACTGCAGTTGTGATCAGTGCGGAGCAGACACCGGGATCCGCATTAACAGTGATATCTGTGGGTATGATGGCAATTGTATTAGCCCCGTTATGGCTGATATCTATAACACCTCCAATAGTGCCGGTAGCAAATAATTTAGTAAGCCCGCAAAAATCAACCAGATCATGGTTGAAAGTAACTTTAAGGTCGTTGCCAACCTCCGTAAGATTCTGCAGTCCATCAAGGTTAACAAGATGAGAATTCGCACTAATAATGAGATTTGTGCCTATCGTAGTAAGACTAGTGAGGGCATCAATATTGCTGAGGCTGTTGTCAACATCAATGATAAACTCTTTACCGATTGTTTTTAAACCGCTCAATCCATTAATATTCGCCAATGAAGAATTACTTCGGATCCATAAGCTTCCTGACATAGTTTGAATATTTGACAATCCATCAATATTGGTTAAAGCCGGGTTTTGACTGACGATCATACTTTCAACAGTATTGAGATGGGCTAATCCATCGACATTCGGCAAAATTTGATTTCCGATGATTTGAATCCCTCCCGCACGTGTAATACTTGATAATCCATTAATATTTTGCAGCAGTGGATTATTATTGATCTTAATTGAGTTGACAACATCTGCACCTTGTAATCCCTGTAATCCATCAACATTAGTCAAATTAGGATTGTCCTCCAACTCTATGAAACCGGTGACATCACCAACATTTGAAAACCCATTAAGATCAACCATTGGGCACACGCTTATTCTTATCCCCTCAATAGTGCTTGAAAGGCTTAATAAACCGTCAAAATTTACAAGAGCGTGGTTGCCCAAAAAATATAAACCCCTGGCAACTGAAGTAAGACCTGAAAAACCATTAAGATTAGTTAATAGATCGTTGCCCCGAATCAGCAATGAGTTTCCTATAGATTCCAAATTAGATAAACCGTCAATATTGGTTAACAGAGTATTTGTGATTTCAAACCCCCCTCCAATAGATTGCAGCTCGGAAAGTCCATTCAGGTTAGAAATAGACGAGTTAGCGCCGTATAAAGTTAAATTCCCTGTTACCGAGGTATAATTAAAACCATCAACTTGCGCCTGGTTAGTAAGTGTAAGGTCTCCATTATATACCTGCGCCTTTAAATTAAAACTTATCGTCGATATGGTGGCGATGATGAGAGCTGAATAAAATAATTTTCTCATAAAACTGATTTTAATTGTAATAATATTTTTCAAAAAAAAAATCGAACAATTATTCTATTCTGTCAAGCAGCCACCACTCTCCCTGGCTCACAAAGGACCATTCTTCGGAAAAAATCCGAACCCGATCAGAATAGCTTATTAATTCTTTAGTTTCATCTTTATTGGTTGTAAATTCTATCCCAATAGTTTTTATCAGAGCCGTAAAACAATCGGGTTTATTATTCTTTCTTTTGCTCACTTCGATTACGGCGATTTCTTTTATCATTGCATTTTTTATTATCCACCTTTTCCCATCTTTATTCAACTGAGCCATTTCTTTCGTCAATTTTTCAAAGCACGTTGATGTGAGATATTTTTTTAAATCTTCGACATACCCATTGGCCTTCGTTTTTTTTACCTTGTAAAAAATATTTTTTACCTGTTCAATCATACTCCCATGATCCCAGATTTTATCTCTCTGGACCAAATGACTCAGTTTCGCACCTGCTATTGAAATTTTCAAACTATTCCACGAAAGCTTCATTATATTCCATTTATTTGTTCACAGGAATGTAAAACCAAATTCGGACGCTTAAAATGTTTTTCCGGATTTCCGGTAAGTTGTTCAAAGAAATCCCATGTACTAATTTTATTTTTGATCAGAGCTCATAACACCATGCTTTCGCTTTCGATGGTTCTGCTTTCACTAAGGCAAAAATTGTAATTACCAGGATGAGATCGAGGGTCAGTACCTGCCACTTGGTTTTTGATTGAAGGCAGTATTTATTAGATACTGCCTTCAAGGAAAACCTAATTATTGTGCCTGTTTGACCAGTTTGATTGTGACGACCTGATTGGCTTGAGTTGCCTGCACAAAATAAACACCTGGCAAAAATTTATCGCCGAAACTCAACGTGCTGTTTGAACTAATGTTGGACCACGCTGAAACCACTCTACCGAGGATATCCACGATTCTGACGGTGACTGGATGATAGTCGTTAGTTTTTATACTAAGAGTAAAATGCTGCGTTGATGGATTCGGTCGTACGGAGATAGATAATTTGTCTGGCAGCAAGTCTTCCTGTCTCCCGGGTACCTGTGCAACAGTATAATTGGATTGCCCGCACACTACGGTAACATTGAAAGTGCAGGTAGCATTGGGTAAAATGCCGTTGGACGCCGTTGCTGTTACCGTTGTTGTTCCTTTAGAAAATACGTTGGGTGAAGTGATAGTTTTAGTCCCGATGCTATAACTAATGGTTGGCGATGGAATTCCAGTTGCTGTAGCAGCAAACGATACCGAAGCTTTACATCCACTTTGATTGGCACTAACCGTCATATTGGCTGGACATGTGATGGTAGGAGCCGTTGCCTTTGCAAGTGTCCAACGATCAAATTTGTTAATAGATTTTTTCTCGACATAATTTGCTGAAGGATCTCTTACATCGGCGCCCACAAAATCCCAGTTGATATTGTCCTTGCTTTTCCATTGGTAAAGATTGGCTTCCGGTATGCCATTTAATTCTGCATCAAAATAGTAAAAACGCAGGACAGCTTTTAGCATCAAATTATTTGCAGGTGCTATATCGTAGTACCGGCGTATGGAATTGTTCGAACCAGAAATGTTGTTTTGTATGGCGTGTCCTCTGCGGACAACTGTGTTGCCCATGTTCGCAGGTGAAGTAATCACTGCGCCCAAATGTCCTAAGTCAGCTGAACTAGGAGCGTTTAAAATACCCGAAGCCTGAACGTATCCCGAACCCGTTGTGAATGCTCTGCTGAATTCGGATTCATTGCTGAATATACCGGTGCTTCCCAGGTTCAATACACTATTATTCAGATTCAAAAGGCCGCCTGAAAAATTCACTTTTGACACAACGGAAAGGCTGGATTGCAGGCTTAGTGTCGAAGCACCCGTCTTTGCCAGCAGCAGTTCATCTATTGTCGTCGCGCCGGTGCCTGAGAGGCTAACATTCGCAGATCCAGTGAACTTTACAAAACCCGCCCCGGCGACTTGTTGAACAGAACCATTATTAACAATATTTACATTATCGAAAACCAGGTAAGCGCCACCGGAGCTATTGACATAAGCTCCTGTTCCAAGTTGAACCAAACCCTGCGACAACAAAGTCAGCGCACAGGCATGAGCAACAAGTAAAAGAATGATCTTTTTCATATCTGTCGTTTTACTTGTTAGAAGATAATGTTTGAACAGCTTTGGCGAGAGCTTCTACCTGCTGTTTCAGTTTCTTGACTTCATCGTTTTGTTTTTCGATAATGCCTTGTTGCGACTGTAATTCTTTTTGCAATTGCTCTATTGTTTGCTTGAATTCTTCCTTTTCTTTTATCAACTGTTGTATGCCTGCAAGGGCAACTCCGGCAGGATCTACAGTAGAAAGATATTTCTCATCAGTGCCAACATTAAAGAGTTTATAAAATTCTTCAGCTATTGGACCGATGTGGTATTCATTGTTGGTGCCTTTGTAATGCCAACGGCTAATATTGAGAGAAGAAATTTTATTTAGAATTTCTTTTTTATTTAGGCTGATAAAATCATCTTTAAAATCAATACTGCTGCCGTTTGTCCATGCGCCGCCAGTAGTAAGATAAGCTCCATTTCCATTGGTATTGTCGGTTCCTACCCTTAATGCCTGTCCACTGGGTACTGTTGCCACACCAAGGCCCCATGTGTTTGTAGCCGTATTTCCGATTAGTGCCTGACTTACATCAGTACAAATAACTCCCTGCCCGATCGCTATGCAGTTGTAATAGTCGTCACCACTCGTGCCAGTATTTGCTCCAAGAAAAACATTGTAGTAACCATTATTGTGATTTGCTCCCGCATTGTATCCAATCGCCGTATTGCCTTGCGAAGTGGTAGTATTGCGAAGCGCAAGGGGGCCAAAGGCCGCGTTGTAGCTTTCATTATTGGAATAGAGTGACTCAAATCCGCTTGCGGCATTGTAAGAACCGGCGGAGTTGGAAAAAAGGGCCGTAGCTCCATTGGCAGAATTATAAGAACCGGTAGTGTTGTTACCGAGTGCGCCGTCGCCATTTGCAGTATTATAAGTGCCGGTAGTGTTGGAATGAAGTGAATAGTATCCATTAGCAGCATTCAGATAGCCCGTAGTGTTGGAATAGAGCGCGGAATGACCATTGGCCGTATTAGAATAACCAGAAGTATTGGAATAAAGTGTTTGATAACCTACTGCTGAATTTTGAGTGCCTGTAGTATTGGAAAAAAGTGCTTGATAGCCATTGGCGGTATTGATGGAGCCTGTAGTGTTGGATTGAAGTGAACCATATCCCGTGGCCGTATTGGCGGCTCCGCTGGTATTACCCCTGAGCGCTGCGTAACCGATTCCAGTATTGTAGTTAGCTACTCCGTTATCTCTTAAGGCATCAAATCCGACAGCAGTATTGTAACCGCCGGACGTATTCAGCATCATTGCTGTTACGCCAACAGCGGAATTGTAACTGCCGGTAGTGCTGAGATACATTGAAGAGTTGCCTACTGCGGTATTATTACTGCCTGTTGTATTGCTATTCAAAGCCGCCTCACCGATAGCAGTATTACCACCCCCGGTAGTATTTACCGACAGAGTCCCTTCCCCAAATGCGCTGTTTGCATTCCCCGTAGTGTTGTCGCGAAGAGCTTCAAGCCCCACCGCTGTGTTATAACTGCCGGCTGTATTAGCATAAAGGGTTCTATAACCTTGGGCGCTGTTGCCAACTCCTACAGTGTTTGAAAAAAGAGCCTCACTTCCAATGGCGGTGTTGAAAGAACTCGTGGAACTGCTAGTAAGTGCATGACTACCGTAGGCAGTGTTGTTAGATCCTGTAGTGTTTCCATATAGAGCGTCTGCCCCGGTTGCTGTATTACTTTGTCCGGCAGTATTTGAATAAAGAGCGGCCACGCCGGTTGCTGTATTGCCGAATCCGGAAGTGATACTAAATAGAGCGGAATACCCCATTGCTGTATTGGCAGCACCTGTGCCCGTTAAAGCTGAACCAAGCGCTCCTATGCCAAAAGCTGTACTCCAGTTTGAAGCATGAATAAATCCTGCATCCAAACTATTAACCCTGAATGAAAGTGGCTGCGCATCGGTAGTACCAATGAAATTGGTGCCTGCAATTGTGCCCGCGTTTCCAGTGAGGGACCATGCATTTAAAGGTGTACTGCTCGAACTAATTTTCTCCCACAGTGTGCCATTCCAGTAATAAAATCCGGGCGTCACTGCAGTTCCGTCGCTTCCAGTACTAGCCGTATTATAAACAAGTAATGAAGCGGCTGGTGTCGTAACCGGGCCAGGTACATTCGTTGCAGTTAAAGCAACCCGTGGAATCAACAAGCCTTTTGTCGTGCTTTTCACATCAAGCATGGCGCTGGTGTGTGGTGCGGACCCATCATCATTGACGCCTACACTCTGCGCCTTTACATTGACAATGGAAACTTGTAGAAAAATAACAATGGCGGAAAACGTACATAACTTTCTCATAAGTGAAAGTTTAGAGGTTATAAAATTGTGTTACGACTAATAATTGAGTCAATTCCAAAAAATCGTAGAATCCGGAACCGCGTTTTATAGGTGGGACTGTCACCAACAATTGACGTGTAAGATCACGTCTATAGTTTTACTTATTGAAATTAATAGTGCCAGAATAGGCGCCAATCATAGTTTTCACTATCGGTGGCTATAATTTCACAAAGGGAGGTTTTCTCCAACTTGCCTGGTGCCGCGAAGGTTGAATTGTCATTGCGCAAATCAATTTTGTCATAATAACAAAGTAATTTTAGGAATAGACTGCTAACTTTCGCTCAGATGTTATGACGGATCCTCTTAATATTTATGGCTGCGATTGCAGCGCCATGTGTATTACAAAGCCTTGAAACGAAAACATAACGGCCAGGCCGTTTTCATTTCCGGTACGAGAACAAAGAATATTTTTTCCCTCTTTCTGTCTAAGGGTCGCTTTTTTATCAGTCAAGGTTAAGATCGCTAAAGGCGTGTTGAATGAGAAATGATCATCGGCGGTTCATTTTATCAAAACAAGCAAGTAATTTTAAGAAAGACTGCACAACTGCTTTCAAATGCTGCAACGCTTTTCTTGCATACTGTTGGCCACGATACTTGTGACGTGTTGCCTTGCTCAAAAGTTTGAAGCAAATAACTTTAAACATTTCACTACGAAAGATGGGCTGACGGATAACAATGTCGTAGGTTTAGAGCAGGACTCTGCGGGCTATATCTGGATAGCAACTCTTCATGGCTTAAATCGCTTTGATGGCAGCATTTTCAAACAATTCCTAAAAACGAGCCGGTACAATCCTATTCCGGATGGTGCCATCTTTTCAATGAGTTTAGTGGGACACGAGCTGGCAATTGCAACAGACGATGGCGGACAAATTATTTCTACAAATACACTTGCGCAAAAGGACCTCAACGTGCCCACATCGGATGCCTTGCATTATTGGAGCAATTCCTTTCGCTACGTGAACCGGGACAAAGAGGGCAATTATTGTGTATCAACAAAGACGGGCTTCTATATTTTTTCATCTGAAGGAGTATTAAAAAAACGATTTGACTATTTCAGTGAAAAGGATATTGGCCACTCATGGATGATGTTTGGCAATCACATTTATAAACTTGCCGATGGAAATGTGATGCAACAGAATAGCCAGGGTCTCCTAGTTTATGATCGCCAAAATAATGTATTTGCGGATGCCGCCACGTATTTCCCACACATCAAAGAAGTCAATCCCCCGCTAGACAACCAGCAATTGTTTCTGTTTGTCGCGAATTACGAGATATTATTTTTTAACATTAACAACAATACGTTTGACCTGATCGATATCCGGAATGGTAATGTTCGGTCCTTTCCTGCTTGTATCAAG
>VBAQ01000247.1:23556-24115 GCA_005883765.1 Bacteroidota bacterium | reverse complement strand
AGCTTGTTAAAATCTTCGTAACGTGCATAGGCTGTCGAAAAAGCATCCGCAACCGACTGCAGCAGTTTTATTTCTTCCTCACCCAGTTGAGTTGTGTTTCCCACATACAACATGCCCTGCAAGAAAGGAAGGAAATGTAAATAGAATCCGCCTTGAGGAAGTATTTTCAGATATTGTTCAGGAGAATCAAGTACTCCTTGTTTCACCAATGTCCCGGCAAATTCGGTGAATGCTGACTCGTCCCAATGGTCTACATAATTTTTTTTGTCGTGCCAATGACTGACAACTCTTTCAATATTTCCGGGTGTTGAATATGGGATATGAAAAGCAGCAATTGCTTTTCCGTCAGGCGTGGAAAGAAAAGTATGAATGAGTTTTTGCTCTTCGTCCATAATGAATACACCGCAGCGAATAAAAGGGACGCCAAGAATGGTGAGTTCATTCCAAATCAATGGCGTGATCCGGTCGAGATCAGCGATCGTTCGCATGGAAGCAATGTCCGCACGAATACGATCGAGTGCCGCCTGCTTTACGGCTTCTCTAGCACTCGCTTCAGATT
>VBAQ01000247.1:15777-23525 GCA_005883765.1 Bacteroidota bacterium | reverse complement strand
AAGCGTTTTAAGACTTTTATTTCGCCATCGTTGTAAGGAAATTCCGACCACGCATACAAACAACCCACAGAAAAGGGAAGGAAATGACCATATTGTTTTTCCCCGCTCTGCCAATCAGGAATGGAGGGTAAAGACAAACCCGACAATAGTTTTTCATAATAGGACTTGAGTTGTTCCCCGCTCAGTTCCGGGAAACAATCTTCATTGTTTAGCCAGGTCTCATAAATTTCTTCCAATACCGGATGTCCCTTCAGCATTACCCATCCGACCAATGAAAGACTATCTCCATCGTGTGATGAAGTAGCCGAATATAATAGTGCTTTACGCGATTCTTTTGTGAGAAGACCCACGCCACAGCGTATGGGGTTAATGCCCAATTTTCTTAATTCCGTAAATACCATGCTCGCTGTAGAAGAAAGATCATTACTGTTGTGCATGGCCATTGCCCTGCCTCGCACTCTTTCCAATGCAGCTTCAATCGTTGCTTCTCTTGTTTGTGCTTCTGCCAATTTCAAATCACTGAACCGGGTATAGGCTAATGAAAAAACTGTTGTTGCCCTCTTTAACAGATCCCAACTTTCTTGGGATATATCGCCGGGTGATGCAGCGCCCATATAGCCATTGGAGAATTTTACCAAATGATATGTCCTCTCAGGAATGACGTCTCCGTAATATCCTTGAAATACTTCCGAATGCTCGGCGCAGTAATTGACCCATTCTTTCCTGTTTTCTCCCTGCATCAAAATGGAAGTTTGTGTTTGATCTGATTTGTAGAACTTCAACATTTCCTCCCCCACCCAAGTATCATTTAAGTAAATGGTCATGTGGTCCATCACCAACTTTTTATCTTTGCCGCGGATATCCTGGATAGCATACCAGCATTCGGTAGCCCCCGTGTCTTCGTCGTGGATATAGATAGAACTTGTCTCCAATTCCTCTACTCCCAGCAACCCCATTTCCTTTCGCAGCAATTGTGCAACCTCAACCAACTCGTCTGCTTTCTGCATAGCCATGGCCCTTGACCTAACTTTTTCCATGGCGGCCTCAATCCTGGCTTCTCTTGCCTGCAGTTCTGCCTTTTGAAGATCCAAAAACCGCGTATAAGACTGTTCAAATACATTGGCAAATCGTTGAAGAATGTTTGCTTGTTCTTCAGAAAGATCGCTGGGTCCCCAGTGAATCGCCCCGTGTTTCATGAAAGCCAATGAGAAGGTCACTGATTCTGCGTCCCGCATCCATTTCTTTTCGGCTTCAGGGAAATCTTTGTATCCAGTCTGTGTAAAAAATACTTCATCGTAAGATCGCTTTTCTTCTCCGGACAGCGCGTAAACAAAAAATTTCTCACCGCTTTTCCATGCGCTCAATTCGGCATCGTAATAGGGATGTTTGAAATAAGGGATGAAGCAGCTTTGAGGATATTTCTTTTGGAAAAATCCGGCTGTCCAGTGTTCCATGTCACCCGAAGCTTTGTCGATAATGATTATAGTACTTGCGCCAAACGTGAAACCCAATTTCTCCAGCTCAGCGTACAATGAAACGGCTATATCCATTACCTCAGAACTCTTATGCATGGCCATGGTCCTGCTTCGAACTCGTTCAAGAGCGCCCTCAATCTGTGCTTCCCTTGCCTGTGCTTCGGCTTTTTGTAAATCAAGAAAACGGGTGTAGGTCTGTTGGAATACTTTTCCAAAGCGCATGAGCGTGGCATTCTCTTCGTCTGAATAAGGAATGCCCGAAAAATTCTCGATGTACAGGCCAACATTCTCTAACAATACAGTCGATATTGCAAGCCCAGGGCAACTAAAATAATATTCCTTTGTTTCCTCCGTCAATCCAGGGATTAACTTAAAAAGATCCTGATAAAATCTGTTTTTTTCTTCAAAAGACAGATGGTTGGCAAAGAAATCCATTCCTTTTTCTTTGGCTTCGTTAAAACTATTCCAATGCGCACAATCAAAATAAGGAATTGTTACCTGGAAGGGAACCTCGTGCTGATCAGCTAGCCAAATATGCATATCATCCCTTGCTTTATAATCCATAATAAACCCTGTATGCTCAATAAGGATATTTAAGTGAACGAATTGTTCGTATACAACCTGAATAACCTCTTTAAGCTCTTCGCTTTTTTGCATGCCCATTGTTCTGCTTCTCACTCTTTCCAATGCAGCTTCTATCTGCGCTTCTTTTGCCTGCGCTTCCGCTTTTTGAAGATCGAGGAAACGCTTGTAAGTCAGATTGAAAACTCCCGCAAATCTTTTCATCAGCGTTTTTGCCTCTTCCGTAAAATTTTTTTCGCGAAATGCAAACAAAGTACCTGACTCAAAAGGAGTGACATAATAATATTGTTTCTGATCTTTTGTTTCAGTCAAAACGGAAACGGATTCCGGTAATTGGAAGTTTGTCTTTGTTAAGGCCCGGTAGTAGTTCACGAGATCTTCACCTTCCAACACATAAGAGAAATCTCCCTGCTTCAACCACGCCTCGTATGCTCCTTGTAATAAAGGATGAATATCCATCGACTCGTCGCCTGACGTTTGTATGGTATTTCCCGCGTCGGATTTTGCAGTTGTCCATACATCTCCCATGCGTTTATCTTTATACAGGATCCCGATCCCGCATCGCAACATTCCGAGATCAAGTTTGTCCAGTTCCTCAAAAACTGTCGCAACAGCAGGGTTCAGATCTGCAGTTTTGTGCATCGCCATGGCCTTTGAGCGGACTCTTTCCAGTGCTGCTTCAATCTTTGCTTCTCTTGCCTGCGCTTCGGCTTTTTGAACATCTATGTATCGGGTATAGGATTGTTGAAATACACGTCCAAAACGTTGAATGATATCGGTATTTTCATCCGACAAAGGTTCAAAACTTCCGGCCATCAATAACCCATAGTCACTGATAGCACTGGTCGTGAAAATTGTTCCCTCTGTCCGCATACCATCCTGCACTATCTTGGGCAATTTCGACAATCCGGTATTGTTGAAAAGATGATCTTCCCAAGAGTCTTTCATAGCACCGGATAACGTGTATAATTTTAGCGGTATCTTTTTCTGCCATGCCTCCAAATATGTTAGAAATACCGGGTGCTCATTGTAATCCACTCTGTAACTTTTAGCGGTACTTTCCACCTCAGAATTTGCCGACCACCAGCTAATATATTTCTCCTCTTCGTTGAATATCCAGATAAGGATTCTATTTAAAACCACATCAAGTAGCTTAAGCTCCTCAAAAATTTTACCCAGGATATCTGCAATTTCTTCAGACCGGTGCATCGCTATTGTTCTTGCCCGTACTCTTTCCAATGCTAATTCAATTTGCGATTCCCTTGCCTGCGCTTCGGCTTTTTGCAGATCGAGAAAACGGGTATAGGTTTGTTCAAATACTTTTGCAAAGCGTTTAAAAACATCCCATATTTCAAGTACGGGTTCATAGGTTATAAAAAGCAGAAAACCTTGCGAAAAAAAAGCACAATGCAAAATCTGAAATGTAGGAATGGAAAGTCCCGCCTGCTCCATTTTTTCCATAATCCCTTTAAAAACCGGAATCGTTGACATGTACTGGTAATGGGCTTCCAGTTCTTTCCCTTCCTGTACTTTTACGTACAAGGATTCTCCTCTTTGCGCAGCTTCGTAAAAATCATAAAACACATCTTCTGTGCTGTTGGCGGTGAAGGGTGGCTGGATCATGCTTTCCTGAGCCATCCATAAAGTTGCGGTTTTTTTCTCTTCTCCCCAGATATTAAAACCGCAAGCAAATGATCTGGCTCCCAATGCTTGTGCCTGTTGAAACAACACCGCTGCCGCATCTCTTAATTCTGTGCTTCATCGCCATGGAAGCGGCTCGTACTCGTTCCAATGCCAATTGGATTTGAGCTTCTCTTGTTTGTGCCTCGGCTTTTTGCAGATCAAGAAAACGGGTATAGGTCATATCAAATGCTCGCGAGAACCTGTTGATGATATCCAACTGTTCTTCCGTGAGAGGTTCTTTTGTGGAGATGTGCAAGCCTCCGTAGCTATAGAAGGAAAATGAAATGTACACTTTATCCTCTTTTTCAAAAGCCTGTTTTACTTCATCTGGAAAGCGAACAAGATCGGTTTCGGTAAATAAATATTGGTCTGTTTTTTTCTTGTCTTTTCCTTTAAGCTCATAAATCCATTTTGCCACTCTTTTTTTCCACCCATCAAAAACTGCATTGAAATAAGGCAGATCGGAAAAAGGTACCTGATACGATTGCGGAAGATTTGTTTTATTGACAGGTGCCACCCACCATACTGCTGCCGGAGGTTCCTCCTGCATAATCCAAAAAATACAATTATTAAGTATGAATTCAAGTTTAGTGAGTTCTTTTTGTACAGTATCAATTAACTCGGCCAACTCATCGGATTTTTGCATGGCCATTGCTCTCGCTCTTACCCTCTCCAATCCTAATTCAATCTGCGCCTCCCTGGCTTGTGCTTCCGCAGTCTTCAGATCAAGGAAGCGAGTATAGGTAAGATCAAACACTCCGGCGAATCTTTCCAGTATCTGGATGGTCTCGCCTGGTATTGGTCCAGGCTTCGAAATAGAAAGCAATCCTTTTGAGAAAAAGCCAACACTCACGATCCGCCGACCACCGGGATTAATTTTCCTGGTACCAGATTCAGCAAGTCCGGATAGCTTGCTCCGGTAATTAATCCAATCACGCAATTCCTTTCCGGTCAGTTCGATCACTATTGATTTCTTTTGTTGCTTCCATGCACTGTATATTTTTTGCATCAACAAGGGTTCCTCAATTGGTATATGATATGCCTGGTCGATCTTTGAACCGCTTCCGTCGAATCCCGTGATCCGAAATTCGATCACGCCCTTGTCTTCATTAAAAATGCCGATCGTTATCTGGATAGGATTCTCACCCAACTCCTTAAACTGCTGAAAAAGTAGATAAGCGGTTTCTGAAAATTCATCACTCTTTTGCATGGCCATCGTCCTGGCACGAACTCTTTCCAATGCCAATTGAATTTGCGCTTCTCTTGCCTGTGCCTCGGCTTTTTGCAAGTCAATAAATCTTTGATAAGCTAATTGAAATACATTGCGAAAACGTTTGAACATACTGATCGCTTCTTTACTCGCAGGTCCATACGATGAGACTCCCAGCGCCCCGGGCCCGATGGAATAAAAATAATAGTGGAGTGATTTGATTTTTTTCAGATGTGGGTCAACATACTGGCCCGTCTTTGTTTGATATTTGATCCAGCTCTTAATTTCAGCCCCTTTAAAGGTCTTTGTAAAAAAACCATTCGGGTCTTTCAGCATCTTTCTTACAAAAGCAACAACATCTTTTCGTTTCTTATATTCTACTCGAGTGATGATTTTTTTTCTGGTCAACCGGAAATATTCATAGTTCAAATAGCTGGCTTTTTCTTCGTCAATAATCGCTGTTTGAACATTCCGTATTTCTTTTACACCAAGCTTTTTCAATTCTTGTGAAATGATCCGGCACACATCGAGCATGTCGGCAGGCACCTTCATACCCATTGCAATAATTCTTACAGCTTCCAGCGAAGCTTCAATTTCTAATTCCCGGTTCTTTGTTGCTAAGGCTACCTGGGCATCTTTTAATTTTCGTAAAGACTTTTGTAAAGCATCTTTAACTTTCCCTGCTGTTTCTCCTTTGATAGATCTGCCCTGCATGATAGGTTAATAATTAGGTTTTAAATTTCACCATAAATTTATTTTTGCCTGACCCATTTCAGCCTTCTGTTGATATTTACAGGCTCCAATACCAGTGTATCTCCGTTGAATGTAAATTTCCTTTTTACGGTGGTATTCCATGAGGAAGGAATAGTATGGGATAAACGGCGGTGTGTAACAACATCAGCCGAATCGGAAACCGAATAATTTGCCACATACACATAGTTGGAAACAAACTCAGTGACAGCGGCTCTAAGATCCGGAAGCGTCATGCTGTCAATTTTTTGTTTTAATATCTTTCTGTCAAGAGTTTCTTCTTCGTTAAGCCATGAAAAATCTTTATAGCCCTTCCGTGTGATCTGTACAGCCATGTGACCCTTGCCATCATAAATGATATAACCATCCCCATCCTTTGCCCACTCCTGTTGTTTCCAGGCGCCTGTTGAGTCACGATTCTCTATAATCCACAACTTGTACATGCCAGCAAGTTGACCGTTGTTATTAGCATCTTTACTCCCGCATTCAGATAACAAAATCGACACGACGATTATGACATTCATCGTTTGCAGTAAAGCTCTTCGAATACCTGCTGGAGATCTTCCTTTGGCGGAGTTAGTAGTCATAATTGTTCGTTTGGTGGCTGTTTATATTAGAATACAGGTAAACGCCGGCTATGTATTCCCCGTCGCAGGTAGCCGAATAATAAATTCCGCAAATTCACCTTCTTTGGTATCCACGCTTATCTGTCCACCATGTCCCTTTGTGATGATGTCGTAACTCAGTGACAACCCCAGCCCCGTCCCTTGCCCTCCCGGCTTTGTCGTAAAAAATGGCTGGTAAATTTTATCCAAAACTTTTTGCGGAATCCCGACACCATTATCTTTTACTCTCAGCTCTACCTTACCATTTAACATTTTCGTAGTCACCAAAACGGTCGGTTCATATTCACCATTCAGCTGCTTTCTTTTTTCTGTGACCGAATAAAAAGCATTAGTAAATAAATTAAGGATCACTCTTCCTATGTCTTGCGGGATAACATTTATCTTTTCGAGCTTCGGATCAAAATCGGTCTTGAAGTTTGCCATGAAAGATTTGTCCTTGGCCCTGAGCCCATGATAACTCAACCGCAAATATTCGTCGGCGAGAGCATTGATGTCTGTCAGCTCCTTTTGTCCCGAGCTGGTACGTGAATGCATCAGCATGCCCTTGACAATGGCGTCGGCTCGCTTGCCATGGAAATTTATTTTTTCCTGATTTTGTATCAGGTCATCTACGATCTGAGTGATGCCCTCCTTTTGCTGCCCGTTAAAATTCACGGCTGCGAGACTTTCTTTTAATTCTCCGGCTAACTCTACGCTCACCTCAGAAAAGTTATTAACGAAGTTCAAAGGATTTTGAATCTCGTGTGCAATGCCGGCTGTGAGCTCTCCAAGCGAAGCCATCTTTTCTGCCTGGACCAATTGCGTCTGCGTTTGTTTAAGACTGGTCAGTGTCTGATTTAATTTTTGAAATGCATCGGCATTTTCAAGCGCTATTGCAGTGTAGATGGCAATATTGCGCAACATAAAAATGTGATAATCGGAATAGGCATTTTTCTCAAAACTTTGAATCGTGATAACGCCTAAGATCTTTTCTTTTGCTTTTAAAGGAAGGTAAATAAGTGACACAGCCTGGCTTCCCGCTTTGGGCGTCGGAATACTTTGCACATGATTTCGGTAATCTTCTCCCAGGTCGCCCATGATGATCTCCTTACCACTTATAAAACACAAAGCACCGAAACGATTTTCTTCATAGATCGAATTGGAATAAAATGGCAAAGCTTTCCCGTCTTCATAGGTCGCGGGAAATTCAATTCTCTTCAGGGTGTCATTATAAATTCCAATTCCAAAAACAGCAGCATCCATCAGTGAATTCACATTATCGTACACTGTACCAATAATTTTTTCAACCGAGAGTGAAGAAGTGATCTTGCGTCCAATTTCACTAAGCAATTCCACATTACGATAAGATTGTTCTAGTTCATCTTTTTGGGTGGAAAGCTCATGGGCTTTATTATCGATCTCCTGCTTTTGTTTTTGCAATAG
>VBAQ01000247.1:0-15599 GCA_005883765.1 Bacteroidota bacterium | reverse complement strand
TTTCTTGCAATATCAATACCAGTGAGACTATCTTTTAGATTCGAAGAAAGAACCTGGTATTTATAGGCGGTATCCCATTGCTTTAACTTGGCTGCCGCCTCTGCTATCACCTGTGTCATTTCGCGGAGATATAAGCGATAGCCCAATTCCTGGGCTAGCAGCAGGCTATGTTTTCCATAGTATAATCCGCTATCGGCATTGCCTGAATGGGTGAAGGCTTTTGCCATTACCCACTCATCCCACGGAACCATAGTTGACCTGGGAACGTTTTTATAGAAGTTCCATGCTTGCCGGATATGAAAAAAAGCCTGCGGATAGCTACCCATTCTTTCGTAAACGTCTCCAATGTTACTGTGGTCTATATAAATGCCTGCAGGATCATTAAATTGTTCATCGATAAGGAGCCCTTTGGTATATGCATCTAACGACGCAGGATAATTGCCTGTAGTTTTATAGGTTTTGCCAATCGCATTGTAAGCCCGGGATATTCCAATTTTGTATCCAATGCTTTCGGCCTGTTTCAATGCATCTGTCTGGTAGGGAATGGCCTTTTCAGATTCACCTATCACATTGTAAAAGTAGCCTATGGTCCCTTCAATATCCACTACTGTCTTTACATCGCCTGCCTCCTGTGCTAATTTCAATCCCTTCAAAAAATTGTCGAGACATTCAGCATGCCTTCCATCATCCATTAAAAGATTGCCACGAATCCTAAACAAGTATGCTAATCCACTTTTATCGTTTACTGATTCTAAAATTTTTTGTGCCTGGTCAAATGTTTTATAGGCCGATGGGTAATCTGAGTGATCATAATAGACTATTGCTTTTAGTGTAATTGCATTCCCCTTGCCCTTAGTATAGTTCAATTGATTTGAAATGGACAAGGACAATTCACTAACCGAATCCATTTGTTTCGTTCTTGAACGTCGGAACTCTCTACCCAGCCTATTGAGTAAATTCACTTTTGTGGTATCTGCCTGGGGGTGCGCTTGCAAAAGAATTAGCAAACTATCGGCACCCGGGGTTTGAGCAAACAGTAAATTATATACTGAAATGATGATAGTTAGCAGAATTAGTTTTTTTCTCATTTGTCAGGTTTAGTATAAATGAAGGTTAGGAAAATTCCGGATGTTTCCAGTCCAGTATGCTTACGTACTGCCTGGTCTTCGGTTATTGTTTTGACGGGGAACAGATATCAGATGAAACAGTAATTAAAATATGATTTTTTCGGCAATAATCACAAAAATTGGAAGAGTAAATGCCAAAACGTGGTCGCATCCGGCTTGATCCCGAAAATCTTCAATTTTTTTGCAAGCAACACAGCATTACATCGAATGTCTGTCGCTAAAATATTTTGCAACAAGCTTCGGCCCGGCAACGTTTTTCCAGGCTGTGGTCAACGCATCTTTAAATAAATTTTTTTTCACTTTTTTAAGGTCAATAAAGGTTGATCCGTGCCTTCCCCAACCGCCAGGCACCGGAAAAATAATCCCTTTGTTGAATGAACAAAAAACAGATTGATCAATTAGAGACAGTTTTACCATCATAAAGTTTTTGTCCTCATGAATGGTTGCAAAAATCTTTTTATTGACCCTGAAAGCCGGCAAGTGAAAATGCCTGTACTCTTCCGCTTGGGGCAGAGACAAAGTTGCTTGCCGGGCCATTTCAACAGAAATCACTGCGGATGCTTTCATTAAAGTTAATCTGTTTAGGTTCTTTTTAGTGCCAGGATTAAACTGTATTCGTATCTTTTCATCGATGCCGGATAACCGCTTTTTAGTTTACGGCGCTAATGGTTATACGGGCGAGCTCATTGCCCGTTACGCCGCCGAATATAATTTACTTCCGATCCTCGCCGGAAGAAGGGAAGAGGCGATCCAATCTTTGGCAACAAGACTGAATTATCCATACAAAATTTTTGACTTGACTGACACAACTGCATTGTTGGGCGCACTAAGACAAGTTAAGATAATCGTGAATGCAGCAGGGCCATTTCAATTTACTGCTAAGCCGATCATTGACGCCTGTTTGCAGGCCGGTACCCATTATATAGATATCAATGGCGACATCTCAGTGTTTGAGTTTATCAGGCAATATGATACCCTTGCGAGGCAAGCTGGTGTTATGGTCCTGCCAGGAGCAGGTTTTGATGTTGTGCCAACGGATTGTACGGCATTGTTATTAAAAAAAATAATGCCTGAGGCCATTCGCTTAATACTTGCATTTGCAACTCTTGGCGGTGGACTTTCTCATGGTACAGCAACAACCATGATAAACAAACTAGGTAAGGGAGGCGCTGTAAGAAAAAATGGGAGCATCGTTCGTCAAGCACTTGGCCAAAAAGGCATGTGGGTTGATTTTGGAGTAAAAAAACGATTCGCAATGACTATTCCCTGGGGCGATGTCGCTACTGCATACTACACAACCGGGATCCAGGATGTCGAGTCATACACAGCTATTTCACCCGTTATTTACCGGCTATTGAAAATGCAATTTCTATTTAACTGGTTACTCCGCACAAAATTTATCCGCAGAATCTTAAAAAAGAAAATTGACAAAGGCGCGCCCGGTCCTTCTGATGAACAGCGACGTAAAGCGATAAGTTTGATTTGGGGACAGGTTACAAATTCGCAGGGAGAAAAAATTCGCAGGGAGAAAAAGCCGAGGCCAGGATGCAAACACCCGATGGATACACTCTGACCGCGCACACCATTTTACTTATCGCCCAAAAAATATTGAAGGGAAATTTAAAACCAGGTTACCAGACACCCGCAAGTGCATATGGCGAAGATCTTATCATGGAAGTACCCGGAGTAAAAAGAGAAATTATAAAATAAGATCTGCCAAAGCAAAAAAACCGTGTCACATCAGATCCATGACACGGTTCGAAATGTCCATTGCAATAAATTATACGACGGCCCCGCTCGTATTTTCTTGGTGAACGAGCGAGCTATTTTTTACGGCTTTTATTTTTGCCGGCTTTTGGATTTTCTGCCTCTGTTTGGCTACCGCCTTTGCGATATCAGCCGCAAACAATTTACTGGCCTTCTTTAAGTTGCTTGTAAATTTTTTTTCTTTCAACCCGGCTCTGTACTCGGCAAGAGCATTGGCTAACTTTTCATACACAATTTTTCTTGCTTCTTTTTTTGATAATTTCTTAGAAGCCTTTGCTTGATTATCGATCATACACTTTGATTTGCGAACCTAAATTTAATTGTAAATTAATATTAGCAACGTTAATTTTTTTTTCTGTTTTCCAGGATGTTTCTTTTGATCCAGAACCTTGACCATAATACGAGTTTTGTTGTAAATCTATTGATAAACAATACTTCCCACTTGTGATTTGATGGTTGATGGTACTGAAACACAAAACAAATAGGTTTGCAGACCAGGAATGACCCATCTAATTTTACACCATCAAAAAAAAGAAACACTACTGCTCTCTATAGAAACGAGAATTTCTGACTTGTCCAATCTTGTTTGCCTCCTTTTTCGATTGCCCTGATCTTGATTGCTCCCAACGCCCGCTTGTCATTTTCGATGCTTCCATATTAATGATTTAGCAAACCCATTATTAAACAAAAAAATGAAGTATTATGAAAACGAAAATTAAGAATTACGGAACCATTGCCTTATTTATTGCTTTCGGTTTATTGACAACTGCTGCATCAGCAAGTGGACTGGAGAAAGATCCTCCCGTTGCCCAATTAAAATATATTGGCAATATCGAAAATCAACCGGTGTTCCAGCTCGATCTGAACACTGCACAGGAGGGTTATTTTCTTATCTCCATCGAAAACAAATTTGGAGAGACACTCTATTCTGAAAGAATTAAGGCAAAAGTTTTCACAAGGAAATTTCGCTTGGATACAGAGACCCTGAGTGATGATGAACTGAGGGTTGAAGTAAGAACCAGCAGCAACAAAAAACCAGAAGTATTTACCATTAACAGGAATACTCGTCTTGTTGAAGAAGCCAGTGTGACCAAACTTTAATATCTAAATGAACATGGCGGGTTGATACCTGCCGTGTTCATTTTAATTGTTCCAGTAATTTTTCATTGAGCCGAACGTAATCGTCGTTTTTCGCATCCTTTGCCAGCTCAATAGATTTTTGCGCCGCGACCTTTGCCTCATCCTTTCTGCCCAGTTTGGCAAGAGCATTTGCCCGCTGATGATAGATCCAGTAACCATCTGGCTGTTGCGCAATAGCTTTATCAAACCACATGAGCGCCTGGTTAAGATCTTTTCCGTTGTTAAGATAATAGAGAGCAGCCTGGAAATATGGATGATTGTCTTTATTCATTGCTTCATCGATCTGTTTCATTACAGCAACATCGACGTCAGAAGAAATCGGCAAGACCACGGCAGTATTTTCCCACATCATCTCCAGGTCGCAGGTTGAAGATTTTACATTGGCAAATTGCATCGTAAACGTTTCGATCTTATCTCTCATCGACATCGGCTTCACATCTAATCTCGCCACATCACTTTCCTGTTTGTAGTCGGCGGGATTGGTAACCTCCAACTGTTTTGTAATGATAATAGTCCAGTTGTCTTTACCAGGGATAGTGAGAAGTCCGTATTTACCGGCGGGAACTTTTGCCGTGCCAATATTTACGTCATCACCAAAACTTATGGTAGTAGCGTTGTTAGCTCCCGTGCGCCACACTTTGGCGTAAGGCACCAGGTCGCCAAAAACTTTTCGCCCTTTTACTCCCGGGCGCGAATACGAAAGCTCGATTGATGAAACGCCAAAGTCCTGTTTGATAGTTTGAGGAGGGCTCGGAAGAGGTGTCTTAAGAGATTGAGCGTTTAAAGAAAAAAAAGCAGTAGCAGCTACCGCACAAAAAATGAATCTTCTCATAGCAAACAATTTTAGAAAACAAAGATAAGAGAGTGAGAAGGATTTACGAATTAGCATTCGGTATTCTCATATAATCAGATCTTCAAGTAATCAGTAATGTGTGATCAGGAATTCCCGTCCTTAGTTACAGCCATCCTCTCTTATGCCAAAGACTATAGCCCATATTTAATGCATCTTTGATTTGGGAAAAAATTCTCTTATCGTACTTTTTAATGTGAAAGCAAGACTTCCCTTTTAAACAGTCCAGCAACTCAGGCTTAATTAAGTCTTTCACGGTCGTATCTGCGTAAACAGGCATAAAATAAAATCCAACGTAAGCCTTTTGAATCAAAGCGGAAGCAAACCATAGTTCATCTCTCCTTCTTCCCAAGATCTCGACGGGTTTTTTACTTATCAATACGACTTGCCCTCCCGAGCCTCCAAGTAGTTTCATGGTTCCTTTTTCGTACGGCACCAACAATTTTTTTATCTCATCGAAAATCGGAATAAGTTCTGGTTGTCCTGGCGACTTATCGGCATATTTGATTCCTGTACCTTTTTTTGAATTTGTCTTTTTTGTCTTTTCAGAAGTTTTTTTTGAAGAAATCCTGGTTGGCGGCATGACGATGGTTTTGTCAAAAATAATGAACTCAGTGGTTGGTGTCAAACGGAACGGTCACCGTGACGTGTTTGTTTTTTTTATTTTTCTTTTTCCATTTGGGGCCTTCTCTAATCAGGCGCACGGCCTCTTCATCACATTTCTGGCAAAGAGATCTTTCAATTTTTATATTGACAGGTTCGCCATTTTCGTTCACATCGAATGAAACCTGTACCTGACCGGTATTATGCTTCATCTTTAGATCGCCGGAAACATTCACATTATTGGCCATGTACGTATTATAATTGATCCAGCCATCGGCAGGTTCAGGTTCCTCAAGCTTCCTGGTGTCCATTTGTGAGGGAATAGCATCTGCCTTTCGGTAGCTCAGTACTTTGTCCGGCGCGGTCTTCTCATCGCGCATGATTATCTGGTTGCTGGCAACGTTAGTTCTTAATTGTGCCAGGTTATTTTCAAATCCCAGGGATTTGATCTGCACATTCAACACTGAATCGGGCGATATCAGTGTAAAATTCCCTTTGGAATCTGCGTAGGTTCCGACATTGTCACGAACATCCGTGATATTGGCGAAGGCAAGTGGATTATTGTCTGCATCAACGACCCGACCGCGGAAATAATTCATTGGCGTGATTCCTGATCCGTCCGCTGCTGCTTGACTGGTTTTATAATTTTCATTCAAAACGGCGGCTGCATTTGGCTCTGCTTTTTTATAATTATTACTTACAATCGCATTTTTATCATTAACTGACGCTTGTGGCGCAAGCGTTTTACTTTTTTCTTCAGATTTTCTCGAACGACGAACTTCCGCTTTCGCGACCTCTTCATTCAATATTTTAATGGAATCATTTACTCGTACGTCACTATTTCCCTTCGGTGATGGAGTGGAAATAGCAATATCAGAACTATCGGGCATTATATGAGAGGCATTCCCTTCTCCTGATTTCTTTTCTTTTCTCACGGCCGCTTTATCAGCTGATATCTTTGTGCTGACTATGTCTATTTTTTTAGTTGTCGATCCGGTTGAATCTACAACGGGGGCAACACCTGCTGGATTCGATTTCTTTTCGTCTGAGGTAGCGATCGACTTATTATTAGTGCTGGTTGAGAGTCGGAATGTGAGAAACCCAAGACCTCCTACGAGAACAACAGCTGCGGCTACCTTCCACCATTTAAAAGAATTGCGAATTGGCGCTATAGAAATCTCTTTGGACCCGCTAATTCTTTGTTGTAATTTTTTTTCCAGCTCAGAAAGATCGGCCGCAGCATTTGTACTTGCACCACCATATCCTTCCAAAGCGTCTGCCAGGAAGGGATCATCCAATGCCGCTTTCTCCACCTCGTGCATCTCCTCAGGAGATAGCAGACCTTTGTGATATCTTTCAATATCTGCCGCGGTAAAATTTTTATATTTTTTCTCTTCTGACATCGTTTAAAAAATCTCAAATAACAAATCTCAAGTTCCAAATAAGTTTTAAAATGCAAGTACCAACGCTTTCCTATTCCTGACTCTAAACTCCCGACTCTGAACTCCCACTCCAGACCGTTCCCTACTCCTGACTCTGAACTCCCGACTCCAGACTGCTCTTCTCCATACATATTTTCAAATTTCTTCTTCCATTCTGTATAAAACTGCGAACTTGTTTCCAATCCTGTCCCATCAATTCAACAATTTCATTGTAACACTTACCCTCAAAATAAAAAAGCCGCACGGCCTTCCGCTGATCTTCAGACAAAGTGGTAAGGCAATACTCAAGTTTCAGAAAATTCTCTTCCTTCTCAAGGACACCATTCAGATGCACATCTTCCTCGCTTTGCATAAGTGTTTCCGGAATTTCTACCGTTTTCAGGTTTTTAGGAGTTCGTAGCTGCATCAGGCAATAATTTTTTGACAACTGGTGAAGCCAGCCATTAAAACTTTCTACTTCATACCTTTTCAGTTTCGCAATCAGCTCCTCAAATATCTGCATCACCGCGTCCTTAGATCTTTCAGGCTCCTTAAAATATTTTAAGCAGACCCCATATACAAGATCCATGTATCTCTGGTATAACTCACCCAGCACGTGCAGGTCTTCGGTTTGTTTATAAAGCAAAACCAGTTCGGCATCGGTCAATGAATTACCCTGTATATTTTTCAAAAAAGCCACTGCACTAAAATTAGTAAATATTATTTCAGTGATGACCTATGTAATTCTTAAAACAGTTGCATCTAACTATAAAACTATAAGCAAAATCTTATCAGTTCTGTAACAGGACCAGGTAATTCCTTTATAAATTCTAAAAATTATAAAACATGGCGAAACAATTACAGTTGCAGATTCCCTCTCCCTGCCATGAGCATTGGGAGAATATGAGCCAGGTTGAAAAGGGACGTTTCTGCGCTTCATGCGAGAAAAAAGTAATTGATTTTAGCTACATGAGCGATAGAGAAATTGCTCTGTTTTTTAAAAAACCTACAGGTTCAGTTTGCGGAAGATTCTTCGAAAATCAACTGAACAGAGATATTGATATCCTGAAGAAAAGAATTCCATGGATAAAATATTTTGTCCGGTTTGCTCTGCCCGCATTTCTTGTTTCTTGTGGCGCCCGCATGCAAGGAAAGGTAAAGATTGACAAGTCTAAAACCGACGTCGTCATTGAGTCAACATGCCAGACCCTTACACTAGGAGTTATTCTTCCCCCTGAAATTGCAAGTAAAAAACAAGCCATTCCTACCCAAGAAATGATTATTGATGAAACAAAAAATCAACAAGAAACAAATTCCGATTCACCAATGGCAATAGGATTTTTAATGGGTGATACTTTAATTCGAAAAGAAATGCCGACATCAGCAAAAAAAGAAGACGCGGTCAATGCCACAATCATTAAAGGAAAAATAATTGATGACGAGGAAGTAGGTGTTCCTTTCGCTACGCTGGCAATAAAAGGAACAAGTGAAGGGGCTGCTGCAGATTCAACCGGAACATTTTCTATGAATCTAAAATCGGAATGGGATAGTATTACACTTGTCGCGTCTTGTGTTGGGTTCTCCCCCACTGAAATCTATTTGAAAAAAACAGACTCTGTGTCAAATCTTGTCATTCGATTAAACCCTCATAGGAATTTAGGTTTGGTAACTGTAGTCAGCACTGTTGAAACATTCAGAAAAGGAATGGTTTGTGGTTCAATAAGGACGATTCAGCCTTCACCAATTGGTGTCAAAGTGTTTCCCAATCCAGTTCAGTCGAAGTCATCAATGAATATTGAATGGTCACAGAAAGAACAAGGCACATTTTCTGTGCAATTGTACAATTCATCAGGCCAGCTCGTCCTTAAAAAAGAAGTATACGTAGATGAGCAAGCAAGATTGTTCACCATAGATATACCTTCCATCACAGCAGGAACTTATTTTCTACGAATAACAAGCAAAACAAACGGGAGATCATATACAGAAAAAATTATAATAGTCGGCTCCTGATCGATTCGAACTTCGATTCCATGTATTTTTGTTAAGAAAGCCAAATTTTCCTGTCGATATTTTCTGAAACTAAGTATCTTCAAACCCTATGAAAATCCCTACAGCCGCCATTTCCAGGGTTCTTGCCACTCTTTTGTTTTTTTCTTCGTTACACCTTTCCGCACAACAGGAAGATTCGGTGAAGAAAGTTGTTCAACAACCACTTCGCATCCGTCCGCTGCCTTCAAACAAAAATTATCTTTCTGCAAAATCTTTAATTGTACCGGGTACGCTTATTAGCTATGGATTTAGTACCCTTAAGAGCGGGGCATTACAAAAACTAAATAGAAACATTTGCGAAGAAGTTACGGAAGATGCTTCCGGATTTAAGACCAGGGTGGATGATTACTTAAAATATGCTCCCGTTGCCAGTGTGTACTTATTGAACGCAGTCGGAGTTAAAGGAAGGCATAGGATCCTTGATCGCACTATTATTCTTGCTATGTCATCCGTCTTATCAGCTCAGCTGGTTACTGCTCTTAAACACGGAACACATCAATTGCGTCCCGATGGTTCCACTTATAATTCTTTTCCTTCGGGTCATACCACCACTGCCTTTATCGGTGCCGAAATGATGAACCAGGAATTTGGTTGGAGGTCGCCCTGGTATAGTGTAGCCGGTTATACAATGGCGTCAGGTACAGCTGCCTTGCGGATCATGAACAATCGTCATTGGCTGAGTGATGTACTTGCTGGCGCAGGCATCGGCATGCTTTCTACAAAATTCAGCTACTGGGTCTACAGCAAGTGGGAAAACCGCAGGCACACAAAGCAGTTGATGTACTACTGATGTCTTTTGCGAGGCACTATTCATGCGGATAGTTCGCTCTTCCATCGCCACGCTCAATTAATGAGAATGTGCCGCCCGTAATTTATTCTTACATTTTAAGGATCTGAACACAATAAGCGCCGAAACTTTAACGTAAAGGCTTGGTATTGTATTTGCGTTAAGGCCATTGTTTGGCTATTTTTACACTTATTTAAATGCCTGACCCTGAAGAAATTCCTGAAAATACTATGGCGCTTCCTGTTGGTAATTCTTGTGCTGATACTGGCAACTTTTATTTTTATCGAAACACCTGCTGGCCAAAACTGGATCGCAAGACAGTTCACTAAAAGATTTTCGCGGGAATTACAGACCAAAGTCGAGTTTAAAAGAGTTAGTTTCTCTCTGTTAAACAAGTTAAACTTAGAGGGATTTTTAATGGAGGATCAGTTTCATGACACCCTGCTCTATGCTGGCAATCTCCAGGTACGAATTACCGACTGGTTCATTTTTAAATCTAAGGCTGAACTAAAGAATGTACAGCTTGATGATGCGGTAATCCATCTAAACAGAGCCGACACATTATGGAACTACCAGTTCCTGATAAATTATTTTACACCCACTTCCAGAACTCCAAAGAAAAATGCGGGCATTCAGTTCAACTTAAAAAAGCTGGGGCTGAAAAATGTCGTGCTGACTCAGAAAGATCCTTCAAGAGGACAAGACCTGGTTGCCGCTGTTGGCAATTTGGAATTGGATGCGAACGATATCAGCCTGGCAAACAAAAATATTGACATCCCTTCCTTAACGCTAACTCAACCACTTTTCAGTTTATACACTTATCCGGCAAAGGGAACTTCCGCTCAAAAAAAAGATACAATCGTTACTCATCCTCCAACACTTGCCGATTCTTTATTGCAATGGAACCAGGCTGGCTGGACGATGCACATCGGGTCACTAAAAATAAACAATGGAAGTTTCAAAAACATTCATCAAAGCAATAAGGCTAGCATGTCCTATTTTGATCCAAATGATCTTGAGTTTACAACGATCAATGGAAAATTCGATAATGTGAGACTGGAGAAGGATACCTTTTCGGCAAAGGTGAATATGAGCACCAAAGAGAGGAGTGGATTTGTTGTGAAATCTTTGAAGTCTGACGTAAGAATAAATCCAAGGGGAATGTATTTTAATGATTTGGATCTTCAAACGAATAACAGTGTAGTGAGGAATTATTTCTCGATGAGTTACGATGACATGAGCGACATGTCAGACTTTATCCACAAGGTAACCATGCACGCTGATTTCGATGACTCGCAAATAGACAGTGATGATTTTGCATATTTTGCTCCTGAGCTAAAAAGTTGGAAAAAAAATATCCGCATCACAGGTAAAGTGAGAGGAACGGTTTCTGAAATTTCCGGACAAGGCCTTGCAATAAATGCCGGCAGCAGCACGTACATAAACGGCGACATTACCCTGTCAGGTTTGCCTGATATCGATCAAACTTTTATTGATTTTAAATCAAACGACACCCGGACCAATTATGCCGACGTAGTAAGATTTGTACCCGCTGCACGAGGTATTACCAATCCTGATCTTGCCAGTCTTGGCAACATTCATTTCATCGGGAGCTTTACGGGCTTTATGCATGACTTCGTCACTTTTGGTACGATCCATACCAACCTGGGGACCATAACGAGTGATCTGAACATGAAGCTTCCTAAAGGCAAAGAGCCGATTTACTCCGGAAACATTGCAACTCCGGGTTTTGAATTAGGTAAGTTTATACACAATTCAAAAATTGGCCTGGTTGCTTTTTCAGGCGTCGTGAAGGGACATGGCTCGACAACGAATACGATAGGGGCAGATGTGAAAGCCAAAATTAGCGCATTTGATTTCAACGGTTACAGGTATCACGATATCGTTACGAATGGAAAATTAGAGAAGCAGCTGTTTAACGGATTTGTATCCGTGAATGATTCAAACTTGCAGGCCACATTAAACGGCCTGGTTAATATCAATGGCCCCCAGTCAAAATTTGACCTGGTGGCCGATGTTCAAACTGCCAACCTGCGACAACTGAAATTCACTGGGGACAGCATTTCTTTCAGCGGTAAGTTCAATTTAAATTTTACAGGAAATAATATCGACAACTTTTTAGGTGTTGCCCGCATTAGCCAGGCAAGCCTCGTAAGAAATAACGAGCGCCTTGCATTTGATTCCTTGGTTCTGCGCTCTGACTATGCGAACGACATCAGGACTCTAACCGTGAATTCGAATGAATTTGACGGAACCATTACTGGCGACTTTCATATTGCCGACTTGCCCAATGCTATTCAGCTCTTCCTGAATAAATATTATCCCTCTTACATAAAGGCCCCTTCACATGCTATAACACATCAGAATTTTAAATTCAATTTGATCACACGTCAAGTGGATCAGCTTGTGCAGGTAATTGACAAAAATCTCAAAGGATTTAATGATGCTAAGATTGAAGGATCGCTGGATCTTGCACAAAATCAATTGGAGCTAACGGCGCAAGTGCCGCAATTTAGTTTATATGATCACTACAATTTCAATAATACAACTGTCCATGGCAAGGGGACTTTGAACCAACTGAGTTTAAATGGCAATGTTCAAAACATTGTTATTAATGACAGCATTGATCTGCCCAATACGAGCTTCAGTGTTCTTGCACAAAATGATTCATCAAAAATAAAAATATCGACGGCAGCCAACCAGGCAGTGAGCAAGGCAGACTTAAACGCAAATGTTATCACTTACAGCGACGGTGTGAAGATCAATTTTGATACTTCATCATTTGTGCTAAATACAAAGACATGGACGATTGACAGAGGCGGTGAATTAAGCTTTAGAAAGAATACGAACACTAGCGGCGAGGTGGTACTTCGTGAAAGTAACCAGGAGATCAGGTTGCGTACGACGCCTTCCGACGAAGGTAACTGGAATGATCTTTTGGTTGATTTGTCTAATGTAAATATTGGCGACGTATCACCTTATTTTGTTTCGAATGGACGGCTCGAGGGTTTGTTGTCAGGCTCAGGAAAGATTGAAAACCCCGGCTCAAAGATGACTGCAACAGGAGATTTCAAGACACAATTTTTCAGATTTAATGGAGACTCGATTGGTGAATTAACAATCAACCAGATCAGTTACGATAATCAGAAAGATGGCAATCTAAAATTAACTGTCACGAATCCCGATCCTGAACATGTAATTCGAGCAACGGCCGATATTTACCTGAAAGGTGATCATGATAATAATCTGATTTCAGTCGAAGCAAAGGAATACCAGCTTAAGTTTCTTGAAACCTTTCTAGGCTCTTTGTTTTCAGATATTCAAGGATATGCTACAGGTAAGATGGATATAAAGGGCAATCTCAACGCCCCGGATTACGTAGGCAGGATTCACCTGCACAACGCAGGCATGAAACTGAAATTTACCCAGGTTTTCTATAGACTAAGCGATTCAGATATTGAATTAGCAGAACACGAACTGGACTTGGGATCGATCAAGCTAATCGATACCATCACCGGCGGCTCGGCAACCGTTAAAGGAAGCATCTACCACGACTCATGGAAGAACATGAACTTCGACCTTGACGCGAGAGTGGGTGAAAACCCTATGACGCTCCTAAATACAACCGCCGCCGATAACAACAGTTTTTATGGCCATGCGGTTGGAACAGGTTCTATGATCCTGGTCGGTTCGCAAAATGATTTGTACATGAACGTTGANNNNATGCGAGATCGTCAGAGAGAGACAGCTCGCACATCGTCATTCCGCCTGCGAGAACAAGAGCAACGGAGTTCGCTGATTTCCTGATTGAGCGAACACACGGCCACACGATGGCGGATACAGGTTCCATTGCATCTCCGAATAAAATGACTTTTGATATTGCCCTGACCGCCGATCCACATGCTACTATTGAAGTAATATTGGATGAGGTAACTGGTGACATGGTAAAAGCAAGAGGCCGCGGTTCGTTAAACATTCATAGCGCCACTGGCGAGCCTCTTACACTCAATGGTAATTATGATATCCAGGACGGAAGTTATCTCTTTACCTTTCAATCATTCTTTAAACGGCCATTCCAGTTAAGAAAGGAGGGCAATAATTTCATAAGATGGAATGGTGACCCTAATAAAGCCACTATTCATTTCGATGCCCAGTACACTGCTGAAAAAGTAAGCTTCGCTCCGCTGGCAGGCATACTGAATGATGCAAGAATACAGACACTGCGTGACGATGTGTATGTGATCGTAACCATGTCCGGTGAGTTATTCAAGCCCGATTTTAATTTTAAATTGGAATTCCCCCCCAGCAGTATCGTTACCAGCGATCCCATTCTGCCCTATAACATACAACAAATTGAAAATAATCCCAACGAACTGAATAAGCAAGTTACTTACCTGATCGTGTTCAATAGTTTTGCTCCGGTGGGAGGGCCTGGCAGCGGTAACGTAACGGCTGCCACCTCCTCGAATGGCATTGGAAATGCAATTAACGAACTTGCTTACAATACCATCAGTAGTCTGTTATTTAATGAACTCAACAAGCAGTTCAGCAATATACTGGCCCAAATATTTAAAGATGATAAGTTGAAAGTTATACTCAGTGGCTCCGTGTATAATCGAAATCTTTTTCAGACTAATGCCAGCAATAGTTTTAACATCAATACAGGAAATGTAAACGTTACTTTGAGCCGGGCTATTTTTAATGACCGCCTGATCATTACTGCGGGTAGCACGTTGGATATTCCCCTTCAGACTGCCCTGGATCAGAAGTTTCAATTCCTTCCTGATGTAACAACTGAGTGGCTTATCAATCCCACAGGAACTATCAGGGCCACTTTCTTTTATCGTCAAAACCTTGATTTTTTTGCCGCAACTTCAGCCACGGCAACTACAGCAGCGACGAAAACTACACGAACAGGCGCGGGCATTGCTTACCGAAAGGAGTTTGACCATTTCGGCGATCTGTTTCGAAAAAATAAAAACAGGAAAAAACAAAGCTCGAATAACACAAACATACCTGCATCCACCTCTTCCGAGGATCAGCAACCCCGGGAGCCAAAGGGTTCAAATAATTAATGAGAAAAAAACAAAGTTGGATGGATTGCGGAAATCCTGCCTTACGCCAGGTTTCCCTTCATTTCATCAATTTGCCTTTTTGTACCGAGTACGATTACTCGCATCCCTTTTTCAATAACTATTTCATCAGGAGGATTGATCAAAAACTTTCCTTCGGCGTTTTTTATGCCAATGCAATTGACTCCTGTCTTTTGCCAGTTCATTACGTCTTTCAATGATTTATCTTTTACCTCATCGGGCAGGTGCTCATAGGCGACAGATTCAATATGAATAGGCTCACCTTCTTCACCCGATAAGAAATCAATGAATTCAACAACATCAGGTTTTGAAACCAGTGTAGCCATGTGTGTGCCACCAATTCTATCAGGCATTATCACGTTATTGGCTCCCGCCTTTTTTAATTTTAGAATTGAGCTATAATCGGAAGCCCTGCTGATAATTTGTATCGTATTATTCATGGCCCTTGCGGAAAGAACGATAAACACATTATCGGCATCTTCGGGAAGCGCTGTGATGAGTGCCCTCGCATTTTCAATTCCTGCCCTCTTGAGCACTTCATCTTCTGTTGCATCACCCAACAAAAAGATCAGAGTTGGGTGATCAGCAGAAATTCTCCCCATTCTCTCTTCATTTTTTTCCAATATTACAAATGGCACGTTGTGGATCTTTAAGGTCAGCGCCGCTTGCTGGCCATTACGTCCAAATCCACATATGATCACATGACCGCTTAATTTATCGATCGCTTTCATAATCCTTCTT
>VBAQ01000106.1:29846-42473 GCA_005883765.1 Bacteroidota bacterium | reverse complement strand
AGAACCTCCCAGTACATAGTTCATCAATCCTGCTTTATAGTATTCGCCTGTTGCATCATATTTTAACCCGGTATTGTAACCTACCCTGAATTCAGTTTGCGCCGCTTTAGGAATATCGACCAAATATATTTTCGATTGGTTGTTAGGTAGTGGAGTAGCGACCACCTTTGGCAGTTCGATTTTTTTGTTTGGGAGTTTGCTCAGGAAAGCAAGTTTGGGCAAAATCTCGGTTTGTTTTACATCTCCCACAATTACAACCTTCATTCCTTCTGTGGTCATATAATTATTGTAATAATCCTGCACGTCCTGCAAGCCGATATTCTTTACTGATTCTTCCGTTCCGCTTTCACTCATTCCTAAAATGTTGTTTGGGCCATAATTTATTTTCGCGATAACCTCGCTTGCCACAGTAGCAGGCTGCGATTTCATGACCTTGAAGCTCTCAAGAATTTGTTTTTGATTTCGTTTGAAAGCGTCCTCAGTGAATCTTGGATTGAACATTCTTTCTTCGAGAAGAGACAGGGTCTTGTCCAGGTTCTTTTTTAAACACTGAACATTAAACGTAATCTCGTCTGTGGAACTACTTACATTGATCGAACTTCCCAGCTTTTGCAATTCAACTCCCATTTGCTCAGCCGTGTAATTTTTCGTATCCTCGTTCATCATGCTGGCAAAGAAATTTGCAAGTCCTAGTTTGGCCGTGTCATTCGATTGTAACAAATGTCCGCCGGGAATTGTGATTGACATGGTAACCGTGGGAAGCTCTGTGCTTTGAGCACCAATTATTTTTATTCCGTTCGGAAGATCTTTTCTCCAAAACGAAGGAACTTTAACAACGGGATTAGGACCATTACCCGGCATTTTACTGCGGTCGAAAACATCTTTTGCCTTTGTGTACTTCAGGCCAGCGTAACCATAATCCGGCGGTAAGTAATGTGTCGAGTCCGGCACATAATTATTTTTTGCCGCCGCCATGGACTCATTCATGTTTTTTGTGAGCACACTTAGAAATACCGCATGGTTGTTTTTGATGTATTTGTTGTAGGCATTCATGACATCGTCTTTTGTTAATGAAGAGTACATCTTCAGCAGATCGGCGATCTTGTTGGGATTGCCGGTGAACGTTTGAAAAGCTGCCAGCTGCGAAACTTTACCCGCCACACTTTGAAGTCCGTTGATTTGTTGTGCTTCCATGCTCCCTTTGAATTTTGCAATGTCGTCGTCCGTAACACCTCTCTTTTCAAATGAATCCAGTGACGCCCTGAACAAGGTATCCATTTGAGCCAGAGATTTTCCAGGCATAGGAACGAGTTGAAAGAAAAATTCTCCAGCCAGTTCTGACAACTGGCTACTTGCGTTCGCCTGCAGAGCCAATTGTTTTTTTACCAGTTGTTGATACAGCATCGAATTTTTTCCTTGTCCTAATACCTGTGCGAGACATTGTAAGGCAGCCATGTCTTTGTGATAGTTGGGAACAGTAGGATAAACAATCGCCAGCAAAGGGAGCTTAGCATAATTATCGGTATAAGAAGCATAACGGTCCCTGTCTACGATTGCAGCAGGCACAACGACTTTATTCACCTCGGGGCCACGGGGAATGGGTCCAAAATATTTTTCAACGAGCCTCACAACTTCGGCAGGTTTTACATCACCGCCCACCGTCAGTGTGGCATTGTTCGGGCCATACCACCGTAAAAAGAAATTCTTCAGATCGTTCACATTCACACGATTCAATTCTTCAACATAACCGATTGTCAGCCACGAATACGGATGGCCGTAAGGATAAAGATTTTTTGAGGCGTTCTCAAACACCAGCCCATAGGGGCGATTATCGTAGTTTTGGCCTCGTTCATTTTTGACGGTGGCTCTCTGTATTTCGAATTTTTGTTGAGTCACTGCGTCGAGCAAAAAACCCATGCGATCAGCTTCCAGCCAGAGCATTTTTTCCAATTGATTGCTGGGCACCGTTTCAAAGTAATTCGTGCGGTCACGGTTAGTGCTTCCATTTAATGTGCCGCCTGCTTCCGTTACAATTTTAAAATGCTGTTCATCTTTGACATGATCGCTCCCCTGGAACATCATGTGCTCGTAGAAATGAGCAAAGCCTGACTTACCAATTTCTTCGCGGGCGGAGCCAACATGATAAGTCACATCTACGTGGACTACAGGATCGCTGTGATCTTCATGGATAATCAATATGAGTCCGTTGGGGAGCACATATTTTTCGTAGGGAATTATGATCTCATTTCCCTGCCCTACTTCGCCGGGCACGTGGGTTTTTTTGGTGACTTTTTCTACTAACTTGATCTGACCGGTAATGAAGCTGCTTAGCAGAAAAGCAAAACCGGTAAGCAGAAATAGTTTCTGTTTCATATGAGCCAAAGTTTAGTTTAGTTATGGAGATTTAGGGGGAAGCAATGTATGAAAATCGACCGATTTAAGGACGCCATTTATCAAATTCATAAGATTTGAGGGTGAAAATCTTTTTTACCTTCGGCAAAATTTTCAAATATGAATTCCGGTATTCGAAGCAACCATGAAATAGATTACAAGATCTATGGGGAAGAATTACAATTTGTGGAAATAGAACTCGATCCGAACGAAACGGCCGTTGCAGAAAGCGGCGCAATGATGATGATGGATGACGGCATCCAGATGCAAACTATTTTCGGTGATGGCAGCCAGCAACAGGATAATAGTTTGCTCGGAAAATTATTTTCCGCCGGCAAGAGAGTCATAGTAGGCGAAAGTTTATTTATGACTGCCTTTACTAATGTAGGCCAGGGGAAGAAACGCGTGTCATTTGCTGCACCTTATACGGGGAAGATCATTCCGCTTGACCTGCAGGAGTTGGGAGGAAGGATCATTGCGCAGAAAGATGCTTTTTTATGTGCAGCGAAAGGGGTTAGCATCGGCATTGAGTTTCAGAGAAAATTGGGAACAGGAATTTTTGGCGGTGAGGGTTTTATCATGGAAAAAATCGAAGGCGATGGAATGGCATTTGTACATGCGGGAGGTTATGTGCTTGAAAAAGAATTACAGGCTGGAGAAATTCTAAAAGTAGATACCGGCTGTGTAGTGGCATATACGAGCAATGTTGATTTTGATATTGAATTTGTTCGGGGCATCCGTAATTGGATGTTTGGTGGAGAAGGCTTATTCTTTGCTGTACTTCGCGGTCCGGGTAAAATTTGGATTCAGTCATTACCGATCAGTCGCCTTGCAGCCAGGCTCGTTGAGTATGGAACTTACCATCGTAAAGAAGAAGGAAGCATTCTTGGAGGTTTGGGAAACATTTTTGATGGAAGAGAATAGTTACGAAAAATGAAGGGTGAGACTTAGCTGAATTGTTTGACAAATTAATGTGAATAGCTATTTGAATTCTGCATTGCTTGCACAGTGGGGGCTCGGCCAGGACTAGGAGGGAGAAGCTGCAGGATTAACAAAACCCATAACCCAAATCATTCTTTCTTAGTCAGTTTGTAGTAAATTCGCCGAATAATTTTGACACGAAATGATTCGCAAACAAGAAGTACTCGATGATGTTGTGATAAAATTTGCCGGTGATAGTGGTGACGGAATGCAGTTGACCGGCAGCCAGTTCACAAATAATACAGCCCTCCTAGGCATTGACCTCGCTACCTTTCCTGATTTCCCGGCAGAAATAAGGGCGCCACAAGGAACACTGCCTGGCGTGAGCGGCTATCAACTTCGATTTTCGAGCAACCCTGTCTTTACCCCTGGTGATCTGTGTGATGTACTCGTGGCGATGAATGCTGCCGCATTAAAAACAAATCTGAAGCAATTAAAAAAAGGTGGAAAGATCATTGCCAATACCGATGGTTTTGATTCAAAAAATTTACGGTTGGCCAATTACCCTGACGGAGTCAACCCTATAGAGAATAATAGCCTGGACAATTATGAACTCATAAAGATCGACGTGACCAAGATGACACGCGAGGCACTAAAGGAATTCGTCATGGGTACGAAAGAAAAAGATCGTGCGAAGAATATGTTTGTGCTTGGATTTTTGTACTGGATGTATAACAGGGACATGGAGAGCACCATTCACTTCCTGAAGGAAAAATTCGGAAAGAAAGATGAAATACTAAACAGCAATTTAAAAGCGCTGCAAGCCGGATACAACTATGGTGACACCACTGAAACTTTTACAACTACCTACAGAGTGGAGAAAGCGAAAATGGAAAGCGGCACATATCGTTCCATTATGGGTAATCAGGCCTTGTCGTATGGATTGATCGCTGCTTCGCAGGTGAGTGGCTTGCCTTTATTTCTTGGATCTTACCCGATAACTCCAGCCTCAGATATTTTGCATGAGCTTGCGCGTCATAAAAATTTTGGTGTAAAAACTTTCCAGGCGGAGGATGAGATCGCGGCGATAAGTTCGGTTATCGGAGCAGCGTATGGTGGACAACTGGGAGTAACAACAACATCGGGCCCAGGCATGGCCTTGAAGGCCGAGGCTATGGGACTTGCAGTGATGCTGGAAATTCCTTTGATCATTTGCGATATTCAACGCGGTGGACCTTCAACAGGCCTGCCAACCAAAACTGAACAGAGCGATCTGTTGCAAGCCTATTATGGAAGAAATGGTGAGTGTCCCATGCCTGTTATTTCTGCGTGTACGCCCGCTGATTGCTTTGACGCGGTGTATGAGGCCGTGAGAGTTGCTGTGCAACACATGACGCCGGTGATTTTTTTAAGTGATGGCTACATAGCTAATGGTGCTGAGCCCTGGAAGTTTCCTAAATCCGATCAATTGCCACCCATACATGTGGAGTTCAAAACTGAATTGAAAATTGGTGAAGAAAAATTGCAGCCCTATCTGCGAGATGAAAAATTAGTTCGCCCTTGGGCCGTACCGGGAACCGTTGGTTTGGAACATCGCATTGGCGGACTTGAAAAAGAAAATATTACAGGCAACGTAAGTTATGACCCCGAAAATCACCAGTTGATGGTAAAGATTCGCCAGCAAAAGGTAGATAAGATCGCTGAATATATTCCTGAGCAAAAACTTGATAATGGTCCGGCAAAAGGGAAACTATTGGTCCTGGGATGGGGTTCCACTTACGGTGCTATCAAAACTGCAGTGCAAGATCTGTTGAGTGAAGGTCATTCAGTAGCGCATACACATTTGCGGTATCTGCGCCCTTTTCCAAAAAACCTGGGGGACATGTTGAAGAGCTACGAAAAGGTGTTGATCCCTGAGATCAACAACGGCCAGCTCATTAAAATTATCCGCGACGTTTATTTTGTCGATGCGATTGGGTACAATAAGATCATGGGAATTCCGATCACGAAGACAGAGTTAGTCGAGGAAATAAGAAAGCATTTATAGTTACCCGCCATTGGCCTGCGTGCGAATATTATTAGATGCTAAATTTTGAGCGCGAACAATTCGAGGCTGTCGTTCTTTCCCTTTAATTCGATCGGACCAAGGCTTTCTGCCTGCCAGTTGCTTAGATTGATCTGATCAAGAAAATCTTTTGACACAATAAATTTTTGATTCAGCTCATTGCATGCCGTCCTGATTCGCGCTGTCGTGTTCATCGTATCTCCACTCATCACCAGGTCTTTTTTTATGATGCCAATCTCTCCAATTGTTACTTCGCCAACATGAATGCCCGCCTTGAACTCCGGAACCAAACCGTAGTTGCTAGTAAAAACATTTAGATTTTTGTTAATAGACTTTCTTGCTTCGATCAGTGCATAGATACATTTTTTTGCATTCCTTCTTGAATCGGGCCAGGAGACAACAATTTCATCACCTACATATTGGTAGATGCGCCCACCGTATTCCATGAGGCCGATTGAGATATAGTAGATAAAATCACGTATGAACTTGAAATAATCTTTATGGCCTAGTTTTTCAGCAATGGCCGTAGAGTCTTTCAGATCAATAAACATGATGATCCTTTTTTCATCCTTTGGCTGCACATATTTTCCCAGCATAATATCAACAAAAACGCCTGGCGAATATTTTTCATTGATCTCAATGATCAGTTGAGTAAGTACGAAAAGAATAATCCATTCAGGAATTTTTTGAATGAGCCAGGGCGTTTCGAAAGTATTGCGATAGAAACTTAAAACAGCATAATAAGCCTCATGTTTTGCAATCAATGTTGCATATGTAAAATGGATAAAAAAATTAATGATGAGAGCCGCAACGATAAGGATGACCGCCTTTAAGAATATGTTGACCCACAAGGAGGTTATTCTAAAAAAATTTTTCATAAAGAAAACCAGGAAATACGCCACCACCATCGCCAGAAAAAAAACATTGGTTTCACGTAAAAGAATAGTTTGAGCCGTATGTTTCTGGAATAAGGAATATTTGGAAGGAAGCGGTTGCTCGGTAAGACGAAAAATGTAAAAAAGGGAATCGATCACCGTCCATGAAACAGCTACGATCAAAATCATCCTGAGCTTGTACCTTTTGATTACGGAAAATCCTTTTGATATAGGGCGGATAGGTTTCATGCTTTTTGTTTAATATAATTGTAAATAGCCTCCTGTGCATTTACCATGCTTCCATTTATCGTTTGCAATTGTTGTTCCACCGGATCATTAATCATGACGGATTTAACATTATCATTCCATTGCAATTCAAAATAATCAACCAGTTCTTTTTTACAGTCAACGTTCTCAACAGGTACACACACCTCAATGCGGCGATGGAGGTTTCTATTCATCCAGTCGGCCGACCCGATGATGACATCGCATTCATCGTCCTGTCCAAAAATGAAAATACGCGAATGCTCAAGGTAACGGTCCACGATTCTTTTGGCTACAATATTCTCACTCATGTTTTTTTCTGACGGCACCAGGCAGCATATACTCCTGACGATCAGTTTTATTTTTACTCCCGCCTGGCTCGCCCTATAAAGCGCACTGATCATTTCTGGTTCTTCCAGATTATTTATCTTGATTCGTACAAGACCTCCTTTACCTTTTTTTGCATTGACAATTTCTTTGTCTATCAATTCATTGAACCGTTCGATCATGTTAAACTGGGAAACCAGTAGTTTCCTAAATTTCAATTCCTTGTTATTTACCGGCACTCTGCGCTCCTGTAAGAAGTTAAACAGAAGAAGTAACTCTCCGGCTATGGCGCTATCAGCCGTGAGCAAAACATGATCCGTGTAAAATCTCGCTGTTGTCTCATTAAAATTTCCCGTGCTCAGTACGCAATAATTGATTGTCTCATTCTTTATTTTCTTTCTCACCAGTGCAATTTTAGAATGCACTTTTATGCCGGGAATGCTATAAATGATTTTGATGCCGGCATCTTTCATCCTGCGGCTCCATTGAATGTTGTTTGCCTCATCAAACCTTGCCTTTAACTCAAGAAAAACGGTCACTTTTTTATCATTCTTTGCAGCGCTGATCAAGGCATTGGCGATATGTGATTCAGACGCTACCCGGTACAAAGCAATATATATCTCCGTTACATCCGGGTCGATGGCCGCCTGGTTAAAAAATGATAGAATGGGGTTATAGGACTGATAGGGCAGGTGGATCAAGACATCTTTGGAGCTGATCAAATTAAAAATGTCAGCACTTGTTGTGGAATAGTTTTTGACCGGTTCCTGCTTTTCATACGATAATTTTTTTCCAAACGTGGGGAGCGAAGCCAGGTCTTTCAAGTTATGATACCGGCCACCTGCAAATATCTCATCAAGACTTATATCGAGAACCGAAGCCAAAAATAATTGGATACTCTTCGGCATCCCACTTTCAAATAGAAATCTTGAAGGGGGTCCAAATTTTCTTTTACTTAGTTGTCTTTCTATCTTGTTTATGAGGTCAATATTATACTCGTCCTCAAGATTCAATTCAGCATCCCGGTTTATTTTAAAGCTATAAACACTTAATATTTCGAAGCCAGGGAAAATAGTTTGCATGTTTTCCCTTATAATGTCATCAATGAAAATCACGTAATGAGTATTGTCAATGGGTGATAAGGTAAAAAAACGCGGCAGCTTATCAGATGGGATGTTTACAATGGCGTGCCATATCAGTTCTTCTCCTGGCTTCTTTAAGGCGATAGTAAAATACAATTGATTATTCTCGGGACTAAATTTCTTTTTGCCATCCAGTAAAATGGGTTGAATAAAAGATAAGGTCTGCGATAGGAAAATTTCAGCTATCTCCGGCTTGTGTTCTGGTCTAACAGGGTCGTTGTAATAAAGATAAATATCGTTTTCTCTGAGCGATGGCAAAATTCCTTTCAATAAAATGCTGCCGAATTCTTCCAATTGACTGCTTACTTCATTTTGAATTTTTTCTATCACCTCGGTAGACCACTCATCCCTGATTTTTTTCTGCGTTTTATTTTTCAAAGAGGCGAAGGCAAGCACTGCCGGGTAACGAACACGGAAGAATTCATCAAGATTTGACGAGAAGATAGACAGAAATTTCAATCGTTCAAATAAAGGAACCGTCGTCGAAGCAGCTTCCTGCAATACCCTGTAATTGAAACCGAGCCAGCTTAGTTCCCTGTTGTAAAACATTCCTCATTGTTTTATAGAGGTGACGTGGTTGGGTTTGTAATGACTGTTGTGTGTCCGGGTCCCTGGGTAAAAACGGCTATAGTAAATGCAATCACTGAAATCACAATACCGGCCATGAAAATATTGTAGGCGAGCCTCAAAAATTTATATTTTTTCCCCAGCACTACACCTAAATAATACACATCTTTAATTAGTGTTCCATATAAATAATCCGGGTCACGCATCATGATACCCATGCCCCAATTAAAATCCTCCAGGGTCGACTTATAAAAATTTCCAAAGAACAACAGGTTTACTTTTTTATTGGTAATGTCTTCTTTGGAAAATTTTCCACCCGTAACCGTAGGCCTCGTAGCAAGAATAGAAAGAACGATCACAATAACAGAAGAGGTGAGAAAGACGATAGTGGGGATTACAAGGAAGGGATCTGTTTCAAATTTTCGGAAAAGAACTGATATGCTTACTGAAATAATAATGGCATTCACTGATATTAATATATTAGCCTTTCTATCCGCCATTTCACTTAACCGTAAATGATTTGAAGAAGAGACTCGAAGCATAGTTTGTATGCCTTTTGAGATCAGGTTACTTGTTTCCTTATTTGTCTTAGCATTGCCCTGTATTTCGGTGCCTAAAAAATGACCTTCATCAACTTTTACCGTGTGTTCGGCAATCTTTCTCTTCAGCCGTTCAATATTCTCTTGTTTGCCTTTATTTAATAACTCAATACAGTAAGATGTATAATACTGATGTTTTTCCATGAATTCAAGGGTGCTTATATCCCAGTCCGTTTTAGACAGCTCATTGTCCATCGTAGCCTCTCGCCTGACCTTTTTGTTGGTTTTCTTAAAATCTTTTGTGCCCAGGTGATAGGTGTCGGCATCGCAAACAATTTGCTGCGGTAAGGTTACGGGGTCAACGGAGCGTTTTGTTGCCAGTATACATCCTTCCACCACGGATATTAATTCGGGATCAGGAAAATTGGCTTGCATAAATGATTTCATTAGTTCGACGCTCTTTTCCTCATGTACATCCGGCCTCGTAAAAAGATGACCCGTATCATGAAACCAGGCCGCGATATATACAGCCATCATCTCTTTTTCGGTAAGCTTATAATGCGCAGCAATTTCTTCGGTCCGCTTCACGATCTCCAGTGTGTGTTCCAATGAATGAAAAATAAGTTTAGGTTTCTTATTGGCCTCAAAGAGTTTTGTGACATGATCTTGTACCTGCTTATAGACGTTGTTGATCATATTTCCAGATTTAGAAAGTAAGATTGATTTTTGTGCCAACTGAAAAATTGGCAAGCTTTTCCTCTTCCGAGAAACCAATGGTAGCGGAGATGATCACCAATTTAAATGGTATAAAATAAAGACCACCACCATAGGCATCATGCCATTTCGTTGATGACTCATTTTTGATCCATACCCTTCCCACATCATTAAAAAGGACAAGACCAAGAGTGCCTGGAAACAGGTAGGATTTTACATCCTTCAGTTTTATTCTTGCTTCAAGGCTGTTGTACGCAATGGATGAACCCGAAAACCTTGTTTTTCTGAACCCACGTAAAAAATTGTTGGCGCCTAAATTGAGCGCCTGGAAATATTCAAAATTTTTACTGAAGATGTGACCTCCTCCAATGCGAGCGACGGCAATGAAGTTCGCCGCTTCGCTGATACTTGCATACACGCTCATGTCTGACGTAAGTGTGGTAATATTATTTGAATGCTTCGTAAGACCCGCCATCGAGATAAATTCGGTATTCCATTGTACGCCTCTGGTGGGAAAAAGTTCGTTGTTCAGATTGTTGAAGGTAACAGCCAGCTTCCCTCCGAAATAAGTTTTTTTGGAGTACACGCTCAAAGAATCCAGTCCAAACAAGGAGGGCTTTGATAAGATCCTGCCGGTATTGTCTGCAGCATGATTCCAGTAGTGAAAAGTGGTTGGTCCCAACATGATGTACAGCCTGTCAAAAAATCGACGCCGAAAAAGCATTTCTGCCTCAGCCTCATTATACCGGGTACGATAGAATTTCAGATCATGTTGGGGATCGATTTTTGTTTTATTGCCAAGGCCGAAGAAATTATTTAATGTTGGATTTACATAATCGATACTGATCAGGACATCATTATTGCGGAAAAAATGATTGAATTCACCCTTGTATCCAACACGGTAAGCCCCTTTGCCTAATGCGTATAGCGTGGTCAAACGCTGATCGGTGGCATAGGGCAAATTTCTGAAACCAAATGTTCTTCTGAAAAAGCCTAAACCAGCAAATGGTCCATCTTCAACATTGTAACCGAGATTTAGCCGGGGAAAGCGATTGATATTGTAATTAAAGCCCAAAATGTTGTAGTAATTAACAGGAGGCTCTTTAGAAAATAGATTTCTTGTCCTGCTTTTGTGCTCAATAAAATTTTTTTCTGTGGCAACATCATAAAGGTAATTTATTACATGTCCCTTTATATTAAACGTATCATTTCCTTTTCCTCCCACAAGACTAACTCTTATGGGCGACCTGGCGGTTGAATCTATTTCAAAGTTGTCGTCGTCATTTAACCCGTACAGCCGTATGTCTTTGGTTACGCGGGGATCAAAAATTCTATCGTACATCAGAAAGCTTGTGTCAGTCTTAGCTTTTCTTGCGTAAACTTTTACCTCCAATTTTTTTCCAATGCCGGTCACTTTGAAATATTCTTTTTCATTGCTTCCCACTACATTTACTCTTTTAGAAATGAAGCGGTAATACTTCATGGCCGGGCCCTCCAAAATATTTCTGCGACTGATCAGTTTACCAATAATAACTGAACTGTCTATTTTAAAGATGGGCGGCGGCAATTGCTTTATGGACGAGATAATTACCGAATCAGTTAGTGTTTTTTGAAAATCTGCAATTTCCTCTTTCCATTCATCAGCGTCAACATCGTTTAAAAATAAACGATCAAAATCTCTGGCTGGCCAGCTTAGCCAGTTTACTTTTGGAATATTGTAGCGAAAGCCTCTCAGCACTTGCAAACTCCTTAATGAGGCTATCCCGAGTATGACGCCATTCGAACGGAAAAACGCCTGGTCCCTATCCTTAGGAATTGGATAATATAATTTTCCTTTGCCAGTGTCTGTGATTGCCCACCTCCATTGATCAAAATGACGATCAAAATCACCAATAAGAATATCCAACAACCTGGCCCGCAGAACCATTAGCTGGTCAGCGCGATGCTTGTTATCTTCTGTCAGCTTATCGAATACTTTAATAGTGCTTCTTGTTTGTTCGCCATGGCGGGAAGGATCTTTTTCCTCAAGCGTGCAGACGGTGTTTGCAAAAAGCGGTCTATAAAAACCAAAGGCTGGATCATCAGGAACAAAAAATAATTCTGGATTCGCTGTTACAATATTCAATGCTCTGGCCATGGTGGGGATCGCTAATGGTGCATAAGGATGAGATGAAGAAATGAAATCTTGCACCAGGTCCGCTGCCAGTGTATTGCGGAAGGTCTCGGGAATCGCATTGGCAGGGTTTTTATCAATACTTCTCAATTTCCACTCTTTTCCACTTGGGTCGGCGAGTGTCAATGATTTGGTTTGCTTGCCGCCCCCCAAGCTTATGATTCTTAAGCCGCCTTTTTCCGCGTGAATGTTCAATACTTTCATCGCAACTTGTGTCGACCATTCCTGGCGATAATTGGTCCCTACCATGATGCGTTTGACCCAGCCCGCACTGTCATATTTATCACTGGCGGAGATATGGATGGTATCTTTATATTTAATTGTTTCAGGAGCGGTAATTTTTCTTTTTGTGGAATCGGCAACAGGCTCGGGAATTTTTGAAAAGTTCTGAATGACCGCTGAATAAACCATTTTCGCTGAATCTTCCGCTGTGTAAAAGCTCACTCTCACGTTCTTATTTGTGGAAATCTCCAGGACTGCAAAGCCATTAATAGAAGTAGCAAATGGTGTCTTTTTGTTTTTGGAAACCCTATTGTGTTTTGATCCTCCACCACTCACGATATAGTTATAGCTGCTGTCTTTGATCAATGCCAGGCTATGCTCATGCCCGGCCGTAAAAATCACGTTAGGGTATTTTTTTGCTACTTTT
>VBAQ01000106.1:0-29826 GCA_005883765.1 Bacteroidota bacterium | reverse complement strand
TTCTACTGCTCCGATCATTTCAGTATAAAAGGGATGCTTCAGATCCTGCGGAGTGCCAAATACACTTCTTACAATTGGATAAATCGACCCCAGGCCCGGCAGCGGTATGTATAGTTTTGGATTGATATCAGTGAAGGGGAAAATATGTTGCTTTAATTTAAAATACCCTCCATGTGCGCCATTACTTCTAAAAGTGTGATGCCCCGCAAGGATGATAAGTTTTTTTGAATTCCGGCTGAATATATCATCAAGCTCGGTAAGCACCTCATCTTTGGTTTTGTAATCGCAGTCGGATTCAACTTCAGGTTTGTCATATGGGTGTATCCACCACTGTGTGTCGAACATTACCAGCGTCACATCGGGGGATAGCGAAACTTCAACTGGACCAGGACACCCATCTTTAGGGTAAAATTCTACATTCTTTTTTCCTAGCTGGTCCACATACAATTGTTCACGAATCACAGTTTCCCAGCCATTTTTCCCACCATTTTCCCAATCATGATTACCGGGTATCATGTAAATTTTTGCCGGAGTATTATCAGCAATAGATAATTCTGAATCTAGCACACTTCTCGATGCCATGTAGTAACTATATTGTTCATCAGGTAAACCGGTTTTATACAAATTATCACCTAGATAAAGAATAGTTGTCTTAGCATCCATTGGGATCAATTGCCTGATGGCATCCACAACCGGATGATGGCCACGTGTTAATTCGCCGGCATCGCCAATCAGTATGATCCGGGCCTCGATCGTATCTTTTTGTCCCAGTGCCGACGCATAAAAACAAATAAGGCTGACCACGATGCAAAAGAGTTTCATTGCTGGTTAAGTTTATGGTACTTAAAAAAAATGATATCAGCAGCACTACCTTTTTCAGCCGACTCATTAGAAATGATAAGGTCGCCATTGGTGGAAAATGTGAGACCCTCTGGCTGTTTGAAAAGCGACGGATTAATTTTATAAGTATTTTTTACCGAATGGTCTTTGTTCAAAATTACAAGGGCATGGTTGACCGATGCAATGATGTACAGCTCACCTGTCAGGGGATGAATGGCCGCCGCAGACGGTTTGAACCTTGCATCGTCGTCCCCAAGCTGCGTTCTTATTTTTGAAGTTTCAATAGTAAACGAAGGGGAAAAAGAATTGCTTGACGGATCGAAGGCCCAACTAGTGACTTCCTTTTTTTTATCGTCTTCGCAGTTTTTGCAGATCAGGATCAGTTGGCGCAGGGAGCTATCATAAAACAGCGTCTCAAATTCATTTTTGGCAGTTTGTGGTATGGCAAAAGATTGGAGTGATACTGAATCACCGGAAGAAAACTTAAATTTTTCAATTACGCCTTTGCTTTTCAGGACAAAAAAAGAGCTGTCGACACGAGCAATATCTTCATAATCGCCAGCCGAAGAAAATTTCCATCTTTCAATTTGTAACGGGGTTCCTAGATGTATCTTGAACAACCATCCCTTTTCATCTTGAATCGCAAAAATCGCTGAGTCTTTGGGATAATAAACGACTCCTGAAATTTCATCCAAAACTTCGGGCAGCTTGTACATGTAAGGCTTGCTGAAATCATATCCAGGGGGGTTGCTATAGAAGGTATTCTTCTTTGCGTGGCAAGAAGCGAGACAAACAACGAGGTTTACAAAGACAGAAATTGTAAGGCTGCAAAAAACAAAATTCTTGACTCGTGGAGGATGCCAGTATATCATATCACCAATTCTTCTATTCGTAATGGTATAAGTTACACAAAAGTTCTGCCAAAGCATTAAAAAAACTTCAAGGCTATTGATCGAATAAAGACAACACAACGGTAATCATTGTACGGACACTGCTATCCAGAAGTTTTTTTGGGTAAACAGAAAATTGGGAAGTATTAAAATTCCTAAATTTTTATGAAGAATAATAATGTCACGTGCCCGTTTGCTTGTTCTTTACATGAGTTTGAAAAAACTTGCACACGGGTCTGATTCCACAAACTTCGCATTTCGGTGTTCGAGCTACGCAAATATATCTTCCATGGAGGATAAGCCAATGGTGAGCTTTGTGAATATATTGCACGGGAATATTGCTGACTAGTTCCTTCTCTATGGCAAAAGGTGTCGAAGCCGATCGCGAAACAAGACCGATCCTTTTGCTGACTCTCATCACGTGCGTGTCAACAGCCATGTTGGGTTGCCGATCAATGACCGACGTAATAACATTCGCCGTCTTTCTTCCTACCCCCGGTAGTTGAATCAATTCCTCCCTGGTCATTGGGATCTTGCCGTTAAAATTTTCGATGACGGCTTTAGCCATGCCGATGAGATGTTTTGTTTTGTTATTCGGGTAAGAAATACTCTTTATCAGCGGAAACAGGTCACTAAAGCGGGCTTTGCTTAAAGAATGAACATCCGGATATTTTTCGAATATCGCTGGCGTCGTCATGTTCACTCGCTTGTCTGTGCATTGGGCTGACAGGATCACCGCTACCAAAAGCTCATAAGGATCATCATCATAAATCAATTCAGTTTCTGCATGAGGATCATGTTTTTCAAAATAGTCGATAACGAACTGGTAGCGTTGCTTGCGGGTCATACTGCAAAGTAAATGCAGATGGTGCAAGGAACAAGGAACAGAAATTTACAACGAGTGCCACGTTTCGTTGAAAGTCGAGTTACGAGAACTCCGAATTTCAGAGAGCCACGTTGAAGAATAAACTGAGCACCTCAGGATAAACTTTGAAGTGGTGGAAGTCGTAAGGGTTATTGCTATAGTAAAGTTGATTCCAAAAGCTGCGCACAAAGAGTGATTGAATCTTTGGAGTCACAAAAACATTCGCAGTCTTGTTACTTCACGACTTCTTTAGCGTTTTTTCTTGCGTAGTTTAAAATATTCAAAACAATGCGGGTTCGCGGTGATTTTTTGATCCCGTCGAGCCGTTCCAATGAAGTTTTTAAAACAGCAAGTTTTTCGCGCAGGGTCCAGTCCTGCTTGAGCGCACTTTCAATTGCGGTTGTTTGTTTTTCAGAGGTTTCTTTGTATAGATACAATAAGAGATCCTCAGGGGTAAAATTTGCCATGTGCAAGCATTAATGTCCAAAAAAAATAGTGTCCTAGTGAGTAAATGTGAAACGTCCGATATATAAACGGGTATTAAATAGCCTTATTGTGTGAAAACGGGAAAAATCGACCTTTTACTGACGAGCTTCGCAAACGGTTAATTACCAGCACACTTAGTGACCGGGAATAAGAAAAAGGTCCTCCTTGTCCCGCTTCATGTAATATTTTTCACGGGCGTATTTTTCCAACATGGCCGGGTTATTTTTTAAATTTTCCAGTACCTCTTTTTCTTTATTTATCTGTTCAGTATAGTATTTTTTACTTTTTTGGAGTTCTCGCAATTCCTGCCTGTGGTGACTCATCGTGAAGACATCTCTCTCATCAAAGAAGAGCATCCACACTGTAAATGCTGAAAAGGCAATGAAAAATTTATTTCGTAACAACGGCGGGAGTTGGTTTAGTAATTTCATAAATCAGATTTGAGGTTCGAGGCTGAAATTTGAAGTTGACGCTAATTTCCGTCATCGTCAAGCATCAAGCAGTCATTTTCCAAATTTAATTTTTCCTTTTGGATATACGGCGGAAAATCCTAACAATTCTTCAACACGAAGCAACTGGTTATATTTTGCCATTCGGTCGGTGCGGCTGGCGCTGCCTGTTTTTATCTGGCCACAGTTTAGCGCTACTGCCAGATCTGCTATAGTTGTGTCTTCTGTTTCACCGCTGCGGTGGCTCATGATGGTGTTGTAGCTATGATGCTGAGCCAAGGTCACTGCATTGATCGTCTCTGTAACAGTTCCGATCTGATTCACTTTTACAAGCAATGCGTTAGCCACTCCCTTGTCAATTCCTTCCTGCAAGCGGGTAACATTTGTCACAAACAGATCATCACCCACCAACTGAATCTTGTTACCCAACTTCTCCGTTAATAGTTTCCATCCTTTCCAATCATCTTCGGCCATGCCATCTTCAATAGAGACGATTGGATAATTTTTTACCCAGTTGGCCCAATAATCGACCATTTTTTCTATGCTTAATTTTTTGCCGTCCGATTTATGAAAGTGATAAACTTTTTTGGCTCCATCATACATTTCACTCACGGCTGGATCCATGGCAATCGAAATCTGTGTCCCCGATTTAAAACCTGCGGTGCTGATAGCTGTCATTACTGTGTCAATAGCTTCCTCATTACTTTGAATGTCCGGAGCAAATCCCCCTTCATCACCAACATTAGTGCTGTAGCCTTTTTTCTTCAACACTGATTTCAGTGCATGAAAAACTTCAATACCCCAGCGCAATCCTTCACTGAATGTTTCAGCTCCGATTGGCATGACCATAAATTCCTGGAAGTCTATTTTATTGTCGGCATGTGCACCACCATTTAAGATGTTCATCATGGGTATGGGCAATGTTTTCGCATTGGTGCCACCAACATATCGGTAAAGGGGGAGGCCCGCTTCTTCCGCCGCAGCTTTGGCCACGGCCATGCTTACGGCGAGGATGGAATTTGCTCCGAGATTACCTTTATTGGGAGTTCCATCAATCTGTATCATCATTTGATCTATGCCCGTTTGATCGGCAACATCGTAGCCAAGCAATTTTGGTGCGATTACGTCGTTGACATTTTTTACTGCCTTCAAAACCCCTTTGCCTCCAAATTTTTTCTTATCACCATCACGGAGTTCCACCGCCTCATGCACACCGGTGCTTGCACCGCTGGGCACGGCCGCACGACCTAATGCTCCTTCGTCCGTTATTACATCTACTTCCACGGTGGGGTTGCCGCGACTATCCAGTATCTGTCGTGCAAAAATTTCAGAAATGTAACTCATGGTTGGTTTATATTTTTTGTTCGTAGACTATGTTTATGTCGCCAGCTTTGCCTGCCTGCCGGCAGGCAAGTATTTCTATTGAGCTTCGTTGCGTCGCACTCTTCAACTGGAGTAGTTGCCGGGGCAATGGCAGCAAAGCCGTGTCAGGCGCGACAGGATTCTATTCAGATATCTGTGTAAGAGATCTGAACACTTCTTCTAAACTCTGGTTTTCGCTTTGCAAAGAAACGATGTTGAGGTTATTCCGCAAGGACAGTTCTAAAATTTGTTTTCTTACAGTTTCGGGATTTGACGTTTGGAGTGTGAAGGCTGACGGTTGAAATTCTTGCACCGAGGAAACATCATCAAGTTTTTCCAGTGTGTTTTTGTCGACCAGCTCCTTAAACTTGACCTTGACCACGTGTTTATTCTCACTCCGGCTTTGGAGATTAGTGAGCTTGTCATCGGCGACGATTTCCCCCTTGTTTATGATGATGACCCGATCGCAGATGGCTTCTACTTCCTGTAAAATATGGGAGGAAAATAAAACGGTCTTACTCTTTCCTTGCTGCTTGATCACTTCTCTGATCTCAACGATCTGGTTAGGATCAAGCCCGCTGGTGGGCTCATCGAGAATTAAGACTTCGGGCTCATGGATCAAAGCTGCCGCGAGGCCAACTCTTTGCTTATATCCTTTGGAAAGCTGTCCGATTTTCTTTTTGCTTTCAGTTATCAGACCTGTTAGCGCAATTACATTTTCGATTCTCGTTTTCTTGTCACTTATTTTATGAATCTCGGCAATAAAGGCCAGGTACTCCCTGACATACATGTCATGATACAAGGGATTCGCTTCCGGTAAATAGCCGATCTTCCTCTTTGTTGTTAAAGGTTCTTTCGCCACGTTGATACTTGAAACAAAAGCATCCCCGCCATCCTGCTGAAGATAACCAGTAATGATTTTCATTGTTGTGGATTTGCCGGCACCATTCGGTCCCAGGAAACCGACGATCTCACCTTTCTCAACTTTGAAGGAAATATTATTTACGGCTTTTTGTTCACCATACATTTTGAGAAGATTCCTTACTTCGATAGACATAGATAATTTGCGAATTTAATCCAATTCAGTCTCACATCATTTTACCGCCACGGCGATCTTAGAGTCGCCTGTTCCATAATACAGGAACCATTTGCTTTTATAATTCACAAGACCTTCAACAAAGCAAACACGATTGACCTGGCCCGTAATTTCATAAGGTTTGTCTGGCTTGATAAAATAAGTATCCATTCTTTTCAATACGGCAGACGGCTTGTTGCCATCAAGAAGAATTTGTGAAGCGGCATATGTTCCTTCCGGTAAACTGCTGTCTCCCTTTGCTGGCACATTGCGGCTGTTGTAAATCAAGAGAACACCATCACTCGTCAACATAGCCGCGGGACCGGATTCAACCAGGTCGCTATCAAATTTCCCTTTACGTGGGCCAAAAACAATGATCAATTGACCTTCATTATTTTCAGCAGGCGTCCAATGAACAAGATCGTCGGAGAAGGCAATGAAAATATCGGTATCGCCCCAATACATCCAATACCTACCGTCGATCTTTGTGGCAACTGCTTTGCCGTTTTCATATCTTGAAATGATGGAACCAGACTTACTCCAATTATTTATGTACTTGCCATTGTGGGCGTTCGCAAATGCAAGTCCATGCTTTTTCCAATGATACAGATCTGGTGAAGAAGCCACCATTAATCTTGCCTTATCACCATCAAAAGCAGTATAGGTCATAAAATAAGTTCCATTTCCATCTTCAACAATCCGTGGATCTTCACAGCCACCTTCCCATTCATATTTTTTTGCAGAATCGTTATCGGGATATAAAACGGGTGAGGGAAGTCTTGTGAAATGTAATCCATCAGTGCTCCACGCCAATCCGATTCTCGATGTGCCGGCAAACTTTCCAACTTTGTCTTCGGCGCGGTATAAAAGAAAAACAGTGTCATGCCTCACCACAGCGGCTGGATTAAATACGTCTTTTTCTTCCCATTTAATTTTTTCTTTTCTTACCGGGCAGAAAAATTCTGTACTTGAGTCTGGAATTAGTATCGGGTTTACTTCATCTGCTTTTGTGAAAGGCAATAATGTCCAGCTTTCGTCACGATAGGTATCAGGATTACCCGCGTTCTTGTCTTTCTGAGATGGATTGTTGCACGAGAAATTTACAAAGCCAGCTAAAATAAAAAGTGAAAAGCGCATAGTAGTTTTTAAATCATTGAAATTTCGAGGTTATAAGTCATCATATTTATACAAAGGGTCGAGCTCTGTTCCCGCTTGCATTTCAAACACGGGTTTAATAATCCCATTTTTCAAACTATAAACCCATCCATGCAGATCGGGGCGATATTCGTCTTGCCAGGCAGTTTGTATAATAGAAGTTTTCGCCAGATTGAATACCTGCTCTTTTACATTTAGTTCAACCAGGCGATCACTTCGCTGCAGATGATTTTTTATTTCATCAAGTTCCTGGCGGTGTAAACGGTAAACATCTTTAATGCTTCTAAGCCACATATTCAGCACAGGTTTGAAATCTTTTTTTGTCATGGCCGCGTTTACGCCTCCGCATCCATAATGCCCACACACAATTACATGCTTTACCTTAAGGTGATTCACGGCAAAATCGAGAACGCTTAACAAGTTCACATCTGTATTGATGACAAGATTGGCCACATTACGATGCACAAAGATCTCTCCGGGTTCGGTTCCTGTGATCTGGTTTGCCGGCACACGGCTGTCACTGCAGCCGATCCACAATACTTCAGGCGTTTGTAAATGAACCAATCTCTCGAAATATCCAGGATCTTTTTCGAGCTGAGCCGCTGCCCACTTTTTATTATCCAGCAATAACTTTTCGTATAAATTCATTTCAACAAGATTGGAAACAAATATAAAAGCCACCGATCGATTTATTGATCGGTAATTTCCGCGGAGCTTTCGGGCAAGCGATCGTATTCGCCTGTGATAGCATAATACCCGAAGATAACAATGCCGATGGCTATGGGGATGAAAACAATTACGAACACTGCCCATTGAATTTTAGTATCGATCACGGGCTTCTTACTGATCTCACTGAGCGCAGTCTTGATGAGGTAATAAATCGCAGTTGGACCGGCGATCATCCAAAGTATACCAGCAATTCGTTTTGTCGTATTCATTGCATTCGGTTTTGATGTTAATCGTTCACGTCGGAATCAATTTTATTTCTTAAATACAAAACACCGATCAATAGACAAACTCCCGCTACTATCATTGGATAGAATAGGCCAACTAGCTTATCCGTCGAATAGATAGTGGTCAGTAATAAGGCTATGAATGGCGTTAGTCCGCCGAAAATTCCATTGCCAATATGGTAGGGAAGTGACATCGATGTATATCTTATCTTGGTGGGAAACATTTCAACAAGAAAAGCTGCAATCGGTCCGTAAACCATGGTCACATAAATGATCATGAGAAATACAATGGCAACCATCATCCAGTAATCATTCTTGCTTATCAGTTTTGATAGCTTTATGTCCGGCTTGATCGTTGTCTTTGACAGATCTGCATAGGCAGTATCAGTTTTAGTTTCAGTCATGACCATTCCATCGCTAAAAAAATGTTTCGTGCTGACGATTCTTAGCGAGTTTCCAGTATGCGCGAAAGGATTGATCGTCGTATTGATCTGTTTCTGTTCTGGCAATTCAATTTTATTATTTACATCGGCAATGGAAAGCAATTGGCCAAACAGTGGCCGGTATGTGATAATGGCCAGCAGCATACCGATCATCATGATCCATTTTCTGCCTACCCTGTCGCTCCAGCCTCCAAAAAAGACAAAAAATGGAGTGGCAAACAATATAGCCCAAATCAAAATTGTCCTGGATTGTTCAAAATCTACTTTGCAGATGTTTTCGATAAATGATTGCGCATAAAATTGCCCGGTATACCAAACCACTCCTTGTCCCATGGTAGCACCGAACAGGGCAAGCAACACCATTTTTAGATTCGAACGGTGTGTGAAACTTTCTTTCAGAGGGTTTGAGGATGTTTTTCCTTCGATTTTCAATTTTGCATACATGGGAGATTCTTTCATCTTCAGTCTTATGTAAACAGAAATGACCACCAAAAAAATCGAGACTAAAAAAGGAATGCGCCAACCCCAATCGTTAAACTTAGCAATTGATTTTGCACGGTCAATGTCGAGGCTGTGGCGTGTGATCAAAATAATACCGAGGGAAAGAAATAATCCAAGGGTGGCAGTTGTTTGTATCCATGAAGTAAAAAATCCTCTTCTTTTTGGTGGCGCATGCTCGGCCACATAAGTAGCGGCTCCACCATATTCGCCACCCAAAGCCAAGCCTTGCAACAAGCGAAGCACCAGCACAAGGATCGGTGCAGCGAAGCCAATTGTTTCATAACCGGGGACCAGACCAATGGCAAATGTTGAGCTGCCCATGATAATGAGCGTCAACAGGAAGGTGTATTTGCGGCCGATGAGATCCCCCAGTCGGCCGAAGACCAGCGCACCGAATGGTCGAACAATGAAGCCTGCTGCAAACGTTGCGAACGTTGAAAGCAAAGCCGCAGTGGGATTGGTCTTTGGGAAAAATTGGGTGGCAATAACTGTAGCGAGGCTTCCAAAAATGTAAAAATCATACCACTCGATCAAGGTACCTACTGATGACGCAGCGATGATCCTACGAATGCCCTGGACTTCGTTGGTTGGTTGGTTCATAAGTTTAAAATACAGATTTATTCCGAATGAATTTTATTCATGATGTAAATTGTGAATGCCGGCGCATTGGTCGGCATCACATCACCATGTCGTGACAAAGATTTTATAACCTCCAACATAATTGCTATGTCATATCCTTTTCAGATCAAATCATTTGACGAGTATAAATCGGCGTATAAAAAAAGTGTCGACGACCGCGAGGGTTTTTGGGGAGAGGTGGGTTTAAGTTTTTCGTGGAGAAACAAGTGGGACAAAGTGCTCGACTGGAATTTTACCGAACCCAATATTCAGTGGTTCATCAATGGCAAACTTAACATCACAGAAAATTGTATTGATCGGCATTTAAAAGACCTGGGTGACAAGCCTGCTTTTATCTGGGAACCGAATAATCCCCAGGACAGGGTGAGAATCGTTACTTATAATCGTTTACATAAACGGGCGTGTCAGTTTGCACAGGTGTTAAAGAATAATGGCGTTAAAAAAGGCGACCGGGTATGCATTTATATGGGCATGGTGCCTGAACTGGCTTATGCAATTTTAGGTTGCGCACGGATTGGTGCGATTCATAGTGTGGTGTTCGGCGGTTTCTCGGCACAGAGTATTGCAGACAGGCTGGAAGATGCAAAAGCTGAATACATCGTAACGTGTGATGGCGCCTATCGTGGCGAGAAAATAATCCCGCTGAAAGATGTGATTGATGATGCCTTGGTTGGTAACAAAACTGTGAAAAGAGTGATTGTCTATACCAGGACCAGGATGCCTGTCAGTATGATTAAAGGGCGAGATGTGTGGTGGGAAGATGAGATGGAACATGCGGAGACGCAGGTGGAAAAAAACAATGTAGTCTCCTTTCCTGCCGAAGAGATGGACGCTGAAGATCCCTTGTTTATTCTATACACTTCTGGCAGCACAGGAAAACCAAAAGGTGTGGTGCACACGTGCGCTGGCTACATGGTATACACAACATATAGCTTTGTCAACGTGTTTCAATATAAGCCGGGGCAGGTCCATTTCTGTACAGCAGATATTGGGTGGATCACGGGACACAGTTACATCGTGTACGGTCCGCTGGCGGCTGGTGCTACTTCTTTAATGTTTGAAGGTATACCTACATGGCCCGACGCGGGACGTTTCTGGGATATTGTGGACAAGCATAAAGTTGATATCCTTTATACGGCTCCTACTGCTATCCGTTCATTAATGGGATTTGGGCTAAAGCCTTTTGAAGGGAAGGACCTTTCATCATTGAAAGTGCTGGGAACAGTTGGCGAACCCATTAATGAAGAAGCCTGGCACTGGTACGATGAGCATGTTGGGAAAAAGAAATGTCCTATTGTCGATACATGGTGGCAAACAGAAACGGGAAGCATCTTAATTTCAAATTTAGCGGGAATTACTCCTGCTAAGCCAACTTTTGCCACCCTGCCGTTGCCGGGCGTACAGCCTGTCTTGGTTGATGAAAACGGAGTGGAGGTAACCGGTAGTCCCGCAGGTGGAAATTTATGCATCAAGGCGCCGTGGCCGTCAATCATCAGAACAACGTACGGAGATCACGAGCGTTGCAGGCAAAATTATTTTTCAGCCTATAAGAATTTATACCAGACTGGCGACGGAGCCTTGAGAGATGAAGAAGGTAACTACCGCATTACTGGCAGAGTGGATGATGTATTAAACGTAAGTGGCCATCGCATTGGCACCGCGGAAGTGGAGAATGCAATCAACATGCATAGCGACGTGGTAGAAAGCGCAGTAGTGGGATTTCCGCATGAGATCAAAGGCCAGGGCATCTATGCTTATGTGATCTGCCAGCATATGCACGGCGACGATGACAGTATGAGAAAAAATATCACGCAAACAGTTGCGAGAATTATCGGAGCCATTGCAAAGCCTGATAAGATCCAATTTGTAAAAGGATTGCCAAAAACAAGAAGCGGAAAGATCATGAGAAGAATTTTAAGAAAAATTGCCGAAGGAGAAACCGACAACTTAGGTGATACAACGACCTTGCTTGATCCTGCCATTGTAGAAGAAATTAAAAACGGAAAGGTTTAATGGAAGAAGAGATTTATTATCCCTTTAAAAAAAAGATAATTCTTGGCAGAATAGTTTACTCAATTCTTTTAATTGCGCTTGGTTACTTCCTTATCGCGAAACAGGAATCGCTCAACTGGTTGACTATTTATGGATGGCCCGTTCTTGCAAGCGGAATCATATACCTGGGTTTGCTGCTTAAGAATTTTTTGCCAGGAAGCCAGGTTTGTATTTGAATTCAGCTGAACTCTTTTCTTTCTTTTGCTTGCCCAAAAGAAAGAAACAAAGAAAAGGGCAGGCAAAAGCAAATGCTCCGCTGCTTTTGCCATGGCTCACGCACAAGTTGCTGAACTATTCGTCTTTCAAATTCAATGGGGTTAGTTGCTTTCTCCTAACAAGGTTGCTCGCTCCAATTCAGTCGCCTCGCTTAAATGATACGGCTGATGTTTGTGCATACTGCAGGCGCTATCCCGACGGCCCGCTTTCTTTTCAGAGGCAAGAGTTTCTTCCAGGACCGTCGGGAAGGCGCTGGCAAATACTGCAAGTGACTAACCAACGAGAATCTTCCACCAAAAACTTTTTCAATAAGTCGGTTTGGTTGCCGCGATCGGCATAGATTCTGCAACAGAACGACTTCAATCCGCCTTGCGCTAGGTTCGACCTAAGGCCATTCAAGCGCACGCTGTTTCGGATCGCCGATTTTGGCCGAGGAACTGGTCAACAGAAAGATGTCACCGCATCAAAATCGGCCGTGCTTTTCTTTTGTTTCTTTTCTTTTGCACGAGCAAAAGAAAAGAACGTGGAAAAAGAGTCGCGACGGGGGACAAGAAAAGATCTTCCTTTCAATGGATTTATTTTGATTCTACTTTTTGTCCTGCGACAAGGCTTTTTTTATCAAAAATCCGATTTCGAAATTTAGCGTGAAATGGGCAGATTGAGATCGTTTGAAGTTGTCGACGCGAAACGAAACGGTTTGCTGCTAATAAGATTATTCGATGATGAGAAACATTTGAACCTTCAAAATCCCTACACCAGGTGGTTGCGCAAAGAATTTTTCAAGAAATACGGAACATCATTTGCGATCGTTATTGAATTCTACAATGTTCCAGGAACAAGACTCCTGGCTGAACTAAACGATCGACTGGAAAGAGATAGATTGCCAAACGTTAGTTCCGAAATAAAAAAGCAGCCCGGAAAGCTGCTTTAAAAGGTTTTTCAATGCTCAGGGGTTAATGTCGCAATTAGTTAGCAAAATCCATACCCTTTGTTTATTTTTCCTTTGTTTTTTTAAAAATCAGTTTAATATATTTCTTTTGCCTACGATTGATCAATCATACCGAGCTAGATGCCATGGATCTTATGAATCAAACTAACCGCAGGAAAAAAATACGGTCGGCAGTCAAATGGATTTTGTGGGTTCTACTTGTTCAATTCGTTCTTATTAATATTAGTGGTATCCTGTACGGTTATAAATTGACTCATTTTTATGAAGCTTCCCTAAAGTCGCCTGCACCATCATCAAAAAATATTTTCGTTGAGACCTGGAAACTCTTCAGAGGACCCAAGTTTCAAAAAACAGTTATTGCTGAATTTCCCCATTTCCCTTACGAAACCGTCCATTTGTTAACTGAAAGGGGGCTTTCTATAGACGCGTGGTATATTCCGAGGGACTCGTCCAAGGGTACTGTGATCTTATTTCATGGTCTCGGCGGGAACAAATCCCTACTACTCGGCCAGGCATATGAATTCATGTATGCAGAATTCATGTATGCCGACTTTAATGTAATGCTTGTTGATTTGCGAGCACATGGTAACAGCGAGGGCAACACGACAACGCTCGGAGTGACGGAGAGTGAAGAGGTCAAGCTGGCGTTTGATCATATTTTTAAGACAGGCGAAAGAAATATTGTTTTGTATGGCTTGTCATTGGGTGCCGTGGTAATTACAAAGGCCATTTACGACTATAGCTTGTCTCCTTCGAAGGTAATTCTCGACATGCCATTCGGTAATCTTAAAAATCTTCTTGAAGGGAGGGCAAGAGTACTTGGCTTTCCGGAAGAGCCTTTTGGACTTCTTGTGACTTTTTGGTCGGGTGTTGAAAGAGGGTTCAATGGCTTTGATCACAATACCTGCCGGTATGTCAAAAAGATAAAATGCCCGGTGCTTTTGCAGTATGGGTCGTCCGATAAACTGGTAACACGGCAGGAGACAAATAGCATCTTTAAAAATATCGCTTCCAGGGAAAAAAAATTAGTGCTCTATGAAACTGCGGGGCATGAGCCTTTTCTGAACAAAGACCCCGTCAAATGGAGAAAAGAGATCAGCGACTTCCTCTTAAGATAATTATTTCCTGATAACAACTTTTGTTCCCGTTGGTACATAACTGTACAGATCTTCAACATCGTTATTTTTCATGGAAATGCAGCCCATGGTCCAGTTTTTATAACGATCAATGATGTAATCGTCATGAGGCCAGGTGCCATGAATTCCAACTCCTCCACCAATCCTCGCCGTTTCCGGAATTTCCCCTCTTAGCTTGCGGAGTCTGAATTTTTCATAGCTCTCCCTGGTAGGATAATCAAGCGCCATAAAACGGTCCCACTTATCATGGATCTTCTTTGAGATAATGTGAAAACTCCCCTCAGGGGTATTCCTGTCGCCTTCCATTTTTTTATCTTCAAGGCTGCCGTTGCCAAATACCACCGGGTATGTAGCAAACCAGCCTTTGGCGTCATATACGTTCAGCTCATAGTCGGATTTATCAATGACGATGTAGACCGTACCGACAGGAAGGATTTTCGCATTTCCGACCGCAGCTCTTTTTTTTGCTTCAGTTGGAACTTTGTTGACAGTAACCAGATGAGGGTTCGTGGAGAATACAATGCTTCCCAGGAACAAGGACGTGAGCAAGAGTATTTTCATAAGTTATATTCCTTAGACCGCCACCCAAATGAACGTAGCCTTTCTGCGTTTTATTTTTCTTGTGGAAATCTTTAACGATGCTTTTCAAAGCTAAAAAAAACAATCGTTGGAAAATAGCAAATGAAAGAGTTTCACAAAAGATTGAGCAAAATTTCTTAACAACTTTGTTGAGCATCAGAAAAAAAACCGGCATCATTTACGAGGCCGGCTTGCAATTTTACATGAGAAAAACTCCTGTTACCAATTGGCAAAGCGGATTCCCACTGTATAAGGGGTTTGATCCAATCCTTTTTCCCACATGCTTTTTGTGGCATAGCTTCCATACAATTTCACAGGCCCAAGAATGAGTTCACCTACATAGGATATTTTCCACTTCTCAAGGTCAAAATCGTCATGTGTCTTGTGTTTGTGCCTGCCGTCTTTTATCTTTTGCCGTGAGCTGTAAAGATAACCTGCACTAATTCCGCCGCTGATCCCAAATCCCCTTCCACGACCCGGCGTAAAGTTGATGTTGACCATGATCGGGGCCGTAAGATAATCTGCTGCCAACTTATTTTTGTCAAGTGAGGCATAATCGGGGTCAAGAGAAATGAAAGTAGGATTTTTGGTTAAGTGTACTCGTTCATCATCAAAAAAATAGTTATTGAGTTCCAATCCCAGCCCGTATTTCAAATTGACCACATGTGCGATGACGTTGAGTTTTTGCATGAAGAACCAAATGTTGACATTCCTGGATTTAAAGGTTTTCAGCTTGAGTGATTCGTCGTTGGTTCCGGGGGCAAAGGCCTGCGTAGCCGCTGCCGCGTAATCAGTGTTATCGTTGTAATTGGAAAAGCCGAGATCAAGAATCCACCAGTTCGTACTAACGTTGGCTGGTTTACTGTAGTTACGCCTGTGAATGGTCGAATCTTTCTCTCTTTTGTTCCTCACAATTTCTCTCCCTCCTCCTGGCTTTCGAATGATGATCATGCCGCCGACTTTAATGGTATCGGGTTCATTCTGTCGTCCACTTGTATCCACCTGGGCAAGGCCAGACACTGCCGAGCATACAATGATCGTAAGGGTAAATATCCTCTTCATGATTGTGCTTTTTGTTTAAGTTTATTTTAGATTAATAGCCATTCCACCGATCAGCACCCTGTTATCATCATCGGCCGGATTGATGTTTGTAGCGTGTTCAATGAGTCGTGTTGCTTTCCGGAAGAACCCACGAAGCTTTTTGTTCTCAGTGTTGCTGGCATACATTGGTTCAGGCGTTTGGCGTGGATTTTTTGTTACAGTTGTGTCGTTAAAAATTTGTTTAGGTAGTTTGTCATTTATAGCAGTAACATTTTTTATAGCTGGCTCTTCAATCTTTGTAACGTTAGTTTCATTAGTGATGATGCGTTTTTCCCGGTTAGTTCTAAGTGCGGTTTGTTGGAGAGATGAAGCGAGAGGTAATTTTTTCGTTTCGTTTTTGAATCCCTGTTTTTGCTTATGCTTTTTGCCGCCAGATTCGGGAATGACAACCGCTTCTTTCTGTTCATTATTTGGAATAAAATTCTGCTGGCGATCAAGCGGAGTTTCTTTTGCAACATTTGGCGCCTGCTCTTTTTTGACGCTGGCAACTTTTTCAGCTGGACCATTACTCTTCTTATGCAAAACAGAGTATGTAGTCGCTCCTGCGGCCAGTATCAATACTGCGGCTACTGCTACTTTCCACCACTCAATACTAATTACTCTTGGCTTTTCGCTTCTGTATAAAACCTTTTTATCGAAGGCAATTTTTTCCGGCTGCAATTTTGTTTGCTGAAATATAGCCAGCTCTTGCTGGACATGGGGATGAGCCGCAACAAATTTTTCAACGGCTAGTTTTTCTTTTTCATTCAATTCATCATCTACGTACAAGACCAGCCATTCCTCGTAATTACTAACATTGATGAAAGAATTATTTTCTTCCCTCATCAATAAATGTTTTTCGTTAAATACAATTTTGTCATCAGGAATCAACCTGGATCGCTGGAGCATTACCAATTCTTCTTCAAGATCGGGATTCTCTTTTACAAAAAGTTCGACCTGCTTTTTTTGGTCAACGCTTAATTCGTTGTCAACGTAAAGCAGGAAATACTCCTCGTAATTATGACGATCTATTTTCATTTCTTTTCTTTGCTCCAACTGTCAGCTTCACGCGTTCAGCTTTCAAATGACGTTCTGAGGGCTAACCAAATAATTTTTCAGTTGGACCCGTGCTCTATGCAAATACACCTTTACCTGGCTCTCATTTAACCCGGTTATTTTCCCTATTTCTTCATAGCTGTATCCTTCATAATCTTTCAGCATTACCAGGCTTTTTTGTGTTTCGCTAAGGCGATTCAGGGCCTCTTCCAAAATCCGTTTTGCGTTGTGTGCATGGTGATTTACCACTTTTGTCTCATCATGAAACTCACCTTTTAATTGCACTCGTTTTGTCTTCCTAAGGTGATCGATCATCTGGTGATAAGCTACGGTGAACAAATACGATTTACTTTTTCCGGCATCAATCCCTTCGCGGTTGCGCCACATCTTCTCAAAAGCGCTTTGCACCACGTCCCTCGCGTCCTCTTCGTGCCGAAGATTCTTCACAATGAAGCGGTACACATTATCTGCGTACTCAGTTACACATAAATTGTATTCTTTTTCAGTCATAAACAGCTACAAAACAAAATTAGCCGTAAAACCCCGGAATTGAAAGTAATACGGCTGAACTGAGGGATTTGTTACATGGTTGGCTAACTATTTGGCAAACGCGGTAGTGGAACAAGGCTTTCCCTCGGTTTAGACGGAATAGTTTGCCGAAACTTATTGAGTCGTTGGCCGGATAGAAACAGATATTAGCTGGCGGGAAATAGGTTCCCAGATCAAATTGTTATCCTCCGAAGCTTTGCACTTTTTTTCACAGCATTCTTCTTTAGATTCAATGGAAGCAGGCTGTGTTTTTACAGAGGGATGCAAAATGATAAAAGTGGTTAGGGCGATGATGGCTAAAACAACAATTCGTATGATTAATCCACTTCTCATGGCGTTGGCTCTTTAGGTAGAACGAAGATAAACACGGAAATGTTACTTGGAGGTTAATAATTCCTAATATCATTGCAACAAAGCGATTCTCGCGAACCAGGGACCAGTCATTCCTTGCCCTTGGACCGGCAACCTACGGGCAACCATTTATATTTGTCCTTCAATTTGCAATCATGAATGAAAATTTTGTAAAACGAGTAGAAAAGGAAATCGGAGAAATAAAGTCTTCTGGTCTTTACAAAAACGAGAGGGTCATCAGTAGTCCCCAGGGCGCCGAGATAACTGTTGGCGACAAAACCGTTCTAAACTTTTGTGCCAACAATTACCTTGGCCTTTCTTCACATCCGGAGGTGATCGGAGCCGCCCACGAAGCAATCGATTCGCATGGCTATGGGATGAGCAGCGTACGATTTATTTGTGGCACACAGGACATACACAAACAACTGGAGAAAAAGCTGGCAGAATTTTTAGGAACGGAAGATACTATTTTATATGCCGCTTGTTTTGATGCCAATGGTGGTGTCTTTGAACCTTTGTTCAATGATGAAGATGCAATCATTTCTGACGCGTTAAATCATGCTTCGATCATTGACGGCGTTCGCTTATGTAAGTCGCAGCGCTTCCGGTATGAACATAATAATATGGATGACCTGGAGGGGAAATTGAAAGAGGCTGCTAGTTGCCGGAACCGGATCATCGTCACGGACGGTGTGTTCAGCATGGATGGCACGATCGCTCAGCTGGACAAGATCTGCGACCTGGCAGACAAATATGATGCGATTGTGATGATCGATGAGTGTCATGCCTCAGGGTTTATGGGTAAGACTGGGCGAGGGACACATGAGTACCGCGGCGTAATGGGAAGAATAGACATTATCACGGGCACCCTGGGTAAAGCGCTCGGCGGAGCAAGTGGAGGCTTTACGAGCGGGAGAAAGGAGATCATTGACCTTTTGAGACAACGGTCACGGCCCTATCTATTCAGTAATACCTTAGCGCCATCAATCACCGGCGCATCCATTTCAGTGTTGAATATGCTGAGCGAGACAACCGAACTCCGGGATAAGCTCGAAAGAAACACCAAATATTTCAGGAGCAAAATGACCGAGGCGGGATTTGATATCAAGCCCGGCGAGCACCCCATCGTTCCAATCATGCTTTATGATGCCGTAGTGGCGCAAAATTTTGCCGCCATGCTTTTGGAAGAAGGTATCTATGTTATCGGTTTCTTTTTTCCCGTGGTGCCGAAAGGCCAAGCTCGTATCCGGGTGCAACTAAGCGCCGCCCATAATCAGCGTCATCTTGATAAGGCTATTTTCGCCTTTACCAAAGTCGGAAAAGCATTAAACGTTCTAAACAAAAATTGATTAGGACCTATTGGAATCGTCAGACTGGGAAAAATACGCAAGGACTATGAGAAATAATAAATTGGTATTATTTTCGTTCTCCTCTTAATGAACCAACTTTACAGATCCCTCCTTTGACAATCGGTTTTTTAATTCACCCTGAAAAAAGTTTTAGAAATGAAGAAATTGTTCGTTTTCATTTTATCTGCGATCTTTTTTGTGTTTATACTATCATCCTGTGCTGCCAGCAAAAGGGATTGCCAGGGTAGAAAGCACTATCGTTTAAACAATGGCATTTACATCTGAAATGCCGCTATGGCCAAAGGAGAATCCCGCTTTGCGGGATTTTTTATTTCCGGGTAAGCAGCATTTTCACTCCGAGGCCCAACAAGATCAAGCCCGTAATCTTATTCTGCCAGCCCCAGAACGCCGCATTCTTTTGCAAAACCTGGCTGAAAAAGCCTGTCACCGTTGCGACCAACACCAGCACCAATGTTCCTTGCAGGTCAAACCAAAGCCCCAGAAAGGCAATTTCTTCCTTAACATGACTTGAGTGCGGATCGATGAATTGAGGTAAAAATGACAGAAAGAAAATAGCCACTTTCGGGTTCAAAATATTCGTCAGCATTCCCTGGAAAAATATCTTTCTATTTTTGATGGCTGGCACAGATACTATTTCTGTTTTAGTTCGCTTGCTTTTGAGCAATGCTTGAATTCCGAGATAAGTAAGATAAGCAGCCCCGGCATATTTAATGATCGAGAAAAGTAAAACTGACTCTTCAATGATTTTCGACAAACCAAAAGTGGCCGCCGTAACGTGAAACAAGCAACCTGAAAAAACTCCCAACGCTGAAAGAATACCTGCCCTTGTCCCTTGCGACAAACTTCTGGCCGCAGTATAAATCATGTCTGGACCCGGACTCAGATTAATAAGGATACTTACCGTAAGAAAGAAATAAAAATTTTCAATACCGAACATGGGGATTAACTGGAGTTTGAATGTCCATGAACATAATATGGACAATTTACAAATTTCAAGTCATGGTTGTTAATTCCTTTACACTGCTCTTACCTTTGCCCAAAATTTTTTTAAGATGAAATTGGCCTTTGTCTGCATTTTTTTTCTGGCTTGTCTTTGCTCATGCTCACCTAACAACGTAAAAATTGATAACGGCTTGAAACATTTTTTTGATGAGAATCGTGTCAATGGAACTTTTGCTTTGTTCAACAACGGGACCGGTCAGTTCACTATCTACAATTTAAAACGTTATCGCGACAGTGCCTTTCTGCCCGCCTCCACATTTAAAATAGTAAATTCCCTGATCGGATTACAAACGGGCAAGATTACCAATGATAGCATGGTAATAAAATGGGACGGCATTGTGAGGCCTGTCAAAGAATGGAATAAGGACTTGACTATGTATGAAGCCTTTCGCGTGTCGGCAGTTCCTTATTTCCAGGAGGTGGCAAGAAGAATTGGAAAGGATACTATGCAACTATGGTTGGACAGTCTTTCCTACGGTACAAAGAAAATTACAACAAGGATTGACACCTTCTGGTTAGACAACTCGCTTAAGATTAAACCAGACGAACAGTTAGGACTGGTAAAAAAACTTTACTTTAACCAACTTCCTTTTTTTGATACCTATGAAAACATCGTTAAGAGGGCCATGCTGTTTGAAGACAATTCGAATTATAAGTTGAGTTATAAAACTGGGTGGGGGCACAATGAAAAAGAAAACCATCTTGCGTGGGTTGTCGGCTGGATTGAAGAAAATAAACATCCATACTTTTTCGTTCTCAATTTTGAAAGCTCTGATCCCAATGCGGACATTCCTTCGATTCGAATGAAAATGTTAAAAGGAATTTTAAGCCAATTGGGATTTATGGAAGGAAAGATGTAAGGAATCTGGTTTAATTATTGATAACTATTTCGCACTTTGAATTTTCAATTTCAATATACGGAGTTGCTTTGGTTGTTTACCGCCCTCGGAGTTTTTATTTTTCTTTTCTTCTTACTTCTGCGTTGGAAAAGGAAAACAGTAAAAAAGATTGGCGATAAAAACCTCGTAAAACAACTCATCAAAAACTTTTCTTCCCGACTCTTTACACTCAAGTTCATTTTATTTTTAGTGGCATTTGCCTTAGGTGTTGTGGCCGTGGCAAATCTTCGGAAACCCGGTACTGCCGATAATATTTCAAGAAAAGGGATCGACGTTGTGATCGCGCTGGATGTGAGCAAGAGTATGCTCGCCACTGATCTTCCGCCTGATCGGCTGGAAAGGGCAAAACAGATGATCCTAAGATTAATGAACCAAATGCCGGATGACCGGATCGCCCTGGTGCTCTTTGCAGGAAAGGCATATATGCAAATGCCATTAACTGTTGACCATGGTGCCGCAGCTATTTTTGTTTCCTCAGCCTCCCCTGACGCCATACCTGCGCAGGGAACAGTTTTCAGTGAAGCTTTACGGATGAGTGCACGGGCATTTAATAGCAGGGAAGGGAGATTTAAATCAGTAGTTCTTATTTCCGATGGGGAAGATCATGATCAAGAGACAATAAAAGCTACTGATGAACTTGCCCAACAGGGAGTAATGGTTTGTACAGTTGGAATTGGCTCTTCAGAAGGATCGCAAATTCCTGATTCTGCAACGCATGATTTCAAGAGAGACGCCATGGGCAATATCGTCATATCAAAACTAAATGAGGATATACTCAAGCAGATCGCAGAAAAGACCAACGGCGTCTACGTGCATTTTGACAGCAGCGAGCAAACTGTGAGCGCCTTGATGGCGCAATTATCACAAGTTGAAAGAAAAACTTTTACGGATGTTTCGTTGTTAAATTATAAAACGTATTACATGTGGTTTACCATGGCCATGTTTCTACTGTTAATATTTGAATTTATACTACCAGAAAGAAAGAGAAGGCTTGCATGAAAATTATATCGACCATATTCCTGTTGGTTGTTCCTGTGAAGTTGTTATTATCGCAGGTGGAAAACAGGACCATTGAAACTGGGAACAACTACTACCGTCAGCAACAATATGACAAGGCTCAATCTGAATATGACAAAGCGTTACAAAATTCGCCCAACAACAAAATAGCAAAGTTCAATCTTGCCAATACACTGATCAGGCAGGATAAAAAAGATGAAGCGGGTAAATTATTGGGTGAGTTAAATGGTAAGGAGAACACTGCCGATATTCGGTCTAAGGCAAATTACAACCAGGGAGTAATATTTACGCAAGAGAAGAAATTAGAAGAAAGTATTGAATCCTACAAGGACGCGTTACGATTAAATCCCGAAGACAAAGAGGCCAGGGAAAACCTTCAAAAGGCGTTACTCGAGTTAAAGAAAAAAAACCCGCCCAAGAAACAGGAAGAGAAAAAAAAGAAAGAAGAGCAAAAGCAGCAACCCAAGCCTAAGATATCTCCGCGCGAGGCCGAACAACAATTAAAGTTGCTGGAACAAAAGGAAAAACAGGTGCAGGAACGTCTTCAGAAAAATTCAAGAACGGGTAACTCTCAACCCAAAGATTGGTAAAAGCTACCGAATTCACATGCCAACTCACGGCCAACGTTAGGAGAGAACCCAATGTTTTACCTTTGCAACCTAAACCTGGTCAGGACTAAAATCTAAAATCTTTAATGCAGTTATATTGCGAATCGCTTACTGAGTATAAAAGATTACAAACGCGTGAAGTGAAGATCGGTGATCTGTTGCTTGGCAATCCCGGTGGTCATCGGGGTCACCCTATTCGTGTTCAAACCATGACAACAACAGATACGATGGATACCCTGGCCACGGTAGAACAATCCATTCGCTGTATTGAGGCGGGATCTGAGTTGATCCGTATCACCGCTCCGTCGAAAAGGGACGCTGAAAATTTGTTAAATATAAAAAATGAATTGAGCAGACGTGGATATAACACGCCCATCGTGGCAGATATTCATTTTACTCCAAATGCTGCCGAGATCGCGGCCAGGATTGTAGAAAAGGTTCGCGTCAATCCCGGAAATTATATTGACAAAAAAAAATTTGAGATCATTGAGTATACTGATGCCGAGTACCGGGAAGAGATCGATCGCATACGGGAACGATTTACTCCACTAATAAAAATTTGCAAAGAGTATGGAACTGCGATGCGGATCGGGACTAACCATGGTTCTTTGAGCGACCGCATTATGAGCCGGTACGGGGATACCCCAATGGGCATGGTTGAAAGCGCCATGGAATTTTTGCGCATTGCACGAGAGGAGAAATATCACCAGGTGGTGTTGAGCATGAAGAGCAGTAATCCGCAGGTGATGGTACATGCTTACAGGTTGTTGGTTAAAACTATGGCTGAGGAATTTGCTGAGTGTTATCCTTTGCATTTGGGAGTCACCGAAGCAGGCGATGGTGAAGATGGAAGGATAAAAAGCGCCGCCGGCATTGGAACACTGTTGGAGGATGGGCTAGGGGATACTATCCGCGTGTCATTAACTGAGGATCCGGAATTAGAAATACCTGTTTGCAAAGCTATTGTGAGCAGATATGAAGGTCGGGAATCATCAGTCGAAAATCACGACTCGAATGTTATCAAAATCCCATATTCACCTTTTGAATACAGCAGGAGAGAAACATTTGCAATAAATAATATCGGGGGCAAGCATGTACCCATCGTTATCGCCGATCTCAGCAAGATCGAAAAAATAAAAAGAGATGATTTGAAACACATTGGATACACAAATGATGGGGTTACGGATAAATGGAATATAAGCGATTTGGCAGCGGATTATATTTTTTGCAACCAGGAATTGAGTTTCTCATTGCCAGGAATGCTCAACGGAATTTTATATAACAGCGCATGGATAAGTGCCGCTAACAAGGAAAAATATTTCCCTATCCTGGATGTGGAACAGTACCTCGACAATAATTCGCCGAAATCCCCGAAAGTGAATTTCGTAATGGTTGACTGCTTTTCCAAGGAATATGCTCAACCTCCATTGAGTATTTTGTTTGAAAAATTAAAGAATGATCAAACTGCTGTTGTCTGCCTGGGTTCAACAGACAAAAATGCCGTACAGACCATTCGCAGGATGTTTGTCGAACTCCAAAACAACGGGGTCTCGAACCCCGCCATAATTATTTGCGATAATAGCGACGAAGACATGAGCAAGAGTTTGATCCATTATTCAGTCGAAACGGGCGCTTTATTACTGGATGGTTTTTGCGATGGTATTTGCCTGCGACACCATTTTATGAATAAAAAAATCGCGACAGATTTTCGGTTCATGAATGCCATTGCCTTCGGCATATTGCAGGCAACACGAACACGGATCTCAAAAACGGAATACATTTCATGTCCAAGCTGCGGGAGAACTTTGTTCGATCTGCAGGAGACAACGGCGAAAATCAGGTCCGTTACGAACCATCTAAAAGGCGTAAAGATCGCCATCATGGGTTGTATTGTGAACGGGCCAGGCGAGATGGCCGATGCCGATTTTGGCTACGTCGGAAGTGGCCCTGGAAAGATCACACTATATCGGGGGAAAGAAATTATCAAAAGAAATGTCAACAGCGAGATAGCTGTGGAAGAGTTGATTAATTTGCTGAAAGAAAACGGTGCCTGGGTGGAACAATAGCCACTTTCGACCAGCAAGTCTATCAAGACAAACCACTATTCAATAACTGCATGAAAAAAAAAGCCTGGATAATTCTCTTTCTTTTTGTTTTGTTTACCAACCTCCTCGCTATTTATTTAGATAACGATACCCTGCGATTCATTTCGAAATCTGCGTTAATGCCTGTGCTGGCCACTTATTTTCTAACGCAAACCAGGTCGGGTAGTTCAGGTTTAAAAACATGGATCCTTCTCGCCCTGATTTTTTCATGGATTGGTGACTTATTGCTATTGTTTGAAGAAAAAAAATCCGTTTTCTTTTTGCTTGGATTATCGTCCTTTTTCGTCGCGCAGGTTTTTTACATCGTTTTTTTTCACAACATACGAATGAAGGAGTACATACGCGGAAATGCCCTGCTCCTCTTGTTGGTAATTGTCTACTATTTCATTTTAATGAGCATCGTTTCCCCATTTCTCGGCAATATGAAATTGGCCGTCCGCATTTACGGCGTTGTTTTAAGTTTTATGTGGATGCTGGCCATGCATACCCTGTTCAGTAAAAATAAAAAGGCTGGTTGGTGGATGACTCTTGGCGCTATTTTATTTGTAGCCTCAGATTCGCTTTTGGCTATTAATAAATTTTATTCAACTTTTAATTATGCGCCTTTGATGATCATGCTGACCTATGGCCTGGCGCAATTGTTTATCGCCGAAGGAGCCGTTAGATACATAAACTCAATTAGGAACTGAATAGGGGATATCGATAGCTTCGCGAAACCAACGGCGTTATAGATACTGTTCGATGCAGAGACAATGAGATGGTTCAAAATGAGGCGGAAAAAAATGATGAAATAAATGACGACGGATTTTTTAATAATAGGGTCAGGCATAGCAGGGTTGACTTATGCATTGAAGGTGTCGGAGAAATATCCGTATAAAAAAATAACCATTATCACGAAAACTACCGCCGACGAGACCAACACAAAATATGCACAGGGTGGAGTGGCCGTACTAAATGATCCGGAGCATGACAGTTTCGAAAAGCATATAGAAGATACATTGATCGCGGGTGATGGGTTATGTAATCAGCATATAGTGGAAATCGTGGTAAAGGAAGGACCGGAACGGGTAAATGAAATCATTGAGTGGGGAGCAAAATTTGACAAGGAGGTCGGGGGAGACTATAAGCTAGGAAAGGAGGGTGGCCATTCTGCTTTTCGGATACTGCATCATAAAGACATTACAGGAAGAGAGATCGAAAGAGCCCTGCTTGCAGCGATTAAAGACTGCTCCAACATTCATGTTATCAATTATTGTTTTGTTGTTGACATCATCACCCAACATCATTTAGGTTTTTTGGTCACAAAATCGACTCCCGACATCGAATGCTATGGGGTGTATGTGCTGAACCTAAAAACAAATCAGATCGAAAAAATATTAGCCCGGAAAACGTTGGTAGCGACCGGTGGCAATGGCCAGGTATACCGCACAACCACAAATCCATCCATTGCAACCGGTGACGGCGTAGCAATGGTCTACCGGGCGAAGGGAAGAATTGAAAATATGGAATTCATCCAATTCCATCCTACGGCGTTGTATGAGCCGGGAGTCAGGGGCCATGCTTTTTTAATTACCGAGGCTGTTAGGGGCGACGGGGGTGTTCTTCGTAATAAAGACGGAGAAACTTTTATGGGAAAATATGATTCAAGAAAAGATCTGGCACCGAGAGATATTGTTGCAAGGGCAATCGATAGTGAAATGAAACGAACAGGCACGGAATGCGTTTATCTTGACTGCCGCCACATGGGTAAAGAAAAATTCATCGAGCACTTTCCAAATATTTATGAGAAATGTTTATCGATAGGAATTGACATTACCAAAGACATGATACCGGTAGCTCCGGCCGCTCACTATAGCTGTGGAGGCATTAAGACTGATGAATGGGGACGAACTTCAATAAAAAATTTATATGCTTGCGGCGAATGTGCAAGCACTGGTTTGCATGGCGCGAACCGGCTCGCAAGCAATTCTCTTCTTGAGGCGATCGTTTTTGCACATCGCTGCTTCATCGATGCCACCGACACCGTGGCCCTTACTGATTTAAAGGAAACCATGCCGGACTGGAATGCGCGGGGGACGTCTGAGCCTAAGGAAATGATCCTGATCACGCAGAGCTTAAAAGAATTACAACTTGTGATGAGCGACTATGTTGGTATTGTACGCAACGACATTCGTTTGCATCGTGCCTTGCGACGCATAGATCTCCTTTGGGAAGAAACGGAACTGCTATATCAAACAAGCACTTTGTCGCCGCAATTGCTGGAATTGCGCAATATGATTTCGGTAGGTTATCTCATTGTAAAAAGTGCAACATTCCGAAAGGAAAGTCGTGGACTGCATTATAATACGGACTATCCCGCCAAGAGCAACCTCGTTCAGAATATCGTACTGTAGCTTCTTATCTTTGCGCGTCATGTACTACGTTGTTTACGGAGTTTTGTATCTGGTTTCGCTGTTGCCCTTCTTTATTTTGTACCGCATCTCAGATTTTTTATTTGCTTTGATCTATTATGTCTTTCGCTATCGCAGAAATGTGGTGATGAACAATTTGAGGAGTTCATTTCCCGAAAAGAGCGAAAGTGAATTGCAAACTATCGCGCGGCGATTTTATTTAAATTTTGTCGACAACTGGATTGAGACAATTAAACTCTTGTCTATTAGCAGGAAGAATTTGAATAAAAGAGTTAGCGGCAATTTTGAGATATTTCAGAATCTGTATCACAGAAGTACATCCGTTCAGGCGAACCTGGGCCATTTTTTTAATTGGGAAATTATGACTCTTCATGCCGGCATCAATCAACCCTATGTGTTCCTCACTGTGTATCTGCCGCAAAGTAACCGTTTGATGAATAGACTGCTGCTGCATGTGCGAGCAAGATGGGGCAACCCGCAACTGCAGTCTACTAACATAGCCAAAGAGATTCTGCCCTGGCGCAAAGAAAAATACCTGCTTGCACTTGGAGCCGATCAAAGCCCGGCACATCCGGAAAGCGGCTACTGGTTATATTTTATGAACCGACCTACCGTATTCTTAAAAGGGCCGGAAAAATTTGCCAGAATTCAGAATATCCCGGTCGTTATGATGACTACCACCCGCCCTAAAAGAGGCCATTATCATTTTAATTATTTTCTACTTGCCGAGGACCCTAAAACTCTTGCTGACGGTGAATTGATTCGGCGATATGTGAAGCACCTTGAAGAAAATATCAGGCTTCAACCTGATCTTTATCTGTGGAGCCATAAGCGATGGAAACACGTTTGGAAACCTGAATATGAAAGTTCATGGGTGGATACTATGCCACCGCCACTAGTTTAGGTTTTCGGCGGTACAAAGGTCAAATTCGAACGATTAAAAAATTTCTTAGTTGCGCTGGCTGTAAAAATATTTTGCAGAAATTCAGCAATTCATCGTGAGTAATATAATGCGCTGCAAAGGTATCATCATTTTTGCTTGCTTATTTAGCGGTCTGGTATTTTTTATTCCAGATAAAAATGTAGTAATTGCCCATACAGAAAAAGAAAAAGGCTGCCTTTTTGGGGCAGCCTTGACCGTATAGTTTTTCAAGTTAAAATCATCTTATATTAATAAGCTTACCGGTTACCATTTTATCTCCTACTCTTAACACATACATCAGGTTTGTTCTGTAAAGCGTCGGAACCCTGTATTCAATTGTCCGTCCCTTGCCAGAGTAAATATAACCGCTGTAAACAACTTGCAGTTTAGCACCAGACATGTCGTATACTTCCAATGTTCCCTGTCCAGAGATTTCAGAATGAATCAAAAATCTCACATTGTCGCTGAAGGGATTTGGATACGTAGTGACTTCGAGCTTGTTGGCTACTGCTTTGTTGACAGCGCCTCCTGCTGGAGCCGCGTGAACTATAACACCCGGCGTGCAATAACCGAAGAATGTTCTACACTCATCGAAGCCCTCGTTAATTGCGTCAATTGCATCATTGATATCGCTGTAAGACGGAACGCCACCAACTCCAGGAGTCTTCACACCGCCCAGCACATCGTTTGCCAGGTTGAGCAGATCCTGCACTGTTGCGGAACCACCCAGGTATGCGATAACATTCTGGTTAATCTGGAACGATCCACCCGATGTGATGATACATCCCGAGCCAAGCGGCAGCGTGGACAGTATTCCCGTACCACTGTGCAATCTCAAGTTCAGGCTCAACGTGATTGTTTGAGCTATCAGCACATTGTTGATATGGCCACCTGTCACGTATGTACTGAAGCAAAGATCCAAAATGCTGCAATCTCCTGCTGCCAATGGACCGGTTGGCTTGGCACGACCAGGCATTACGCTATTTAGCTTAATCACACTCGGACTGCCCGCACCGCCAGCCGGAATAATAATTGAATGTCCCGGACGGCCGATTGTGAGCGGAGTATTCAGTACGGTTGGCAATAATGCCAGGCCGTTCTTATTACCCCAGAATCCTTGTGTATAGGTGCAATAGATACATGCAAGGGTTGTTACCGTCTGACTTACCGTGGTTGATGTGTTACCACAGGCATCTACTGCATTCCATGTCCTGGTTTCAGTGCGGACTCCTACGGAACTCATAGCCGTGACATCCGATATTAGGTTCACAGTAACGCCGCTGCAAGCATCTGAAGCCGTTGGTGGCGTAAAGACTGGAGTAGCTGAGCACTCAATAGTTGTATTAGCACCGGCTTGTCCAATTGTTGGAGCCTGTGTATCGACAATTGTTATGCTTTGAGCTCTTGTGACTGAATGGTTGCCGCACACATCTGTCGCATCCCACACTCTTGTTATTACTCTCAAGCAAGAATTGCCTGTCGTCGTTGAAGAGACCAGATTCACAGTTGCTCCACTGCAATCATCGGCTGCTGTCGGAACTGTGAAGCTTGGTGTTGCTGTACACTCAATCGTAGCATTAGCACCAGCTTGTCCAATAGTTGGTCCATGAGTATCGACTGCTGTGATCACCTGTGTTCTTGTTGCTGAATGATTACCACAAGCATCTGTTGCATCCCATGTACGGGTGTACACTTTCAGGCAAGAGTTACCTGTTGTAGTTGAAGAGAGCAAGTTCACGGTTGCTCCACTGCAATCATCGGCTGCTGTCGGAACTGTGAAGCTTGGCGTTGCTGTACAATCTATCGTCGCGTTGCCACCTGCTTCACCAATGGTTGGTGCATGTGTATCGACTGCTGTGATCACCT
>VBAQ01000239.1 GCA_005883765.1 Bacteroidota bacterium | reverse complement strand
TGGCTATGTTGAGATTGTTCCGAACGATGCCTCCATTTAATGAAACAGTAACTGTATTGACAAGACTTTTTCCAATTTGTCTGAAATGCGTAGTATTCACCTGGCTGCTTCGGAGCCCATCATCTTGAATTTTGTAATACTCAACCATCGCGTCTTTCTCTACGACGACTTCCGTCACTTGGTTGGTAAAACTTTCACAGACTCCCAATGTTGCATAAGTTTCTACAAGCTGTACCTGGGCATTTTCACCGATATAAATGAGAGTCCTTGGCTGTGACAGGATATTCGTAGTCCTGGCGTCGGCGATATTATAAATGTAGACAGGATGCTCTACGAGAGATCCGGTTTTTACATGGATAAAAACACCTTCCTGCAGAAAGGCAGTGTTCAATGCGTGGATGCCATCCTTGATATACTTGCTGCTATGCCCGAGGTGTTGCTCAACAATATTTTTGAATTCATTTTTCGCGGCTTCTTCCAAGCTCAGTACGGTTAGTGAACCCGAGCGGATGACAGACAGTTGGTCTGAATACAATCCATTCACAAAAACCAATTCATTAGCCTCTTCATGAGCCGGCAACCTGACTGCATTTAAATCCTTTGATGAAAATGATGATGAAATGTTTTCCGGGTTGAATGCATACTCCTTAGTCAGGACACTGCCGATACGGGTATATTTCCACTCTTCATGCTTTACCGTTGGAATGCCCAATGAGCTAAATGTATTGAATGCATTTTGCTCAAGAGGGGTCAATGGACTTTGGCCATTATGCGATTGTAATTGCTGGTACTTCTCTTTTATGGTCTCGATCATGCTCATGTCTATTCTTTGTTACTGCTATTTGTTCGCTGTGAGTTGTCAGTTGTGAGTAATCCCACTCGCTATTCTCCCACTCACCATTCACCATTCACTATTCACCACTCACTTCTATAACCTCGTTCTTAATAAAATCATATCCTTTTTCTTCCAGTTCGAATGCTAATTCCTTGGGTCCTGATTTCACAATGCGGCCATTGTACAGCACGTGGACAAAATCCGGTATGATGTAGTCAAGCAGGCGCTGATAGTGCGTTACCACCAACACCGCATTGTCTTTGTTGCGGAATTTATTAACACCGTTTGCAACAATCCGAATGGCATCGATATCCAAACCAGAATCCGTTTCATCCAGCACAGCCAGCTTGGGTTGAAGCATTGCCATCTGGAAAATTTCATTTCTCTTTTTTTCTCCGCCCGAGAATCCCTCATTCAATGAACGACTGAGCAGCGACTGATCTATATTCATCAGCTTCATTTTTTCCTTCATCAATTTCAGAAATGCCACTGCATCGAGCGGTTCCTGGCCGCGATACTTACGCACTTCATTGACGGCCGTCTTAATAAAATTGGTGGTGCTTAATCCCGGAATTTCCACGGGATATTGAAAAGCGAGGAACAAACCTTCCCCGGCTCTTTCTTCCGGTGCTAAATCCAATAAGTTTTTTCCCAGGTATTCAACAGTACCTTCAGTTACTTCATAATTTTCTCTTCCAGCCAATACTGCTGCCAATGTGCTTTTGCCAGAACCATTGGGTCCCATGATAGCGTGAACTTCTCCTGTTTTTATTTCCAGGTTAATTCCATTTAAGATTTCTTTATCTTCAATCCCTGCGTGTAAATTTTTAATCGTCAACATGAGTATTTTATTTTTTCCTCTCCCTCATTCCCTCTCCACCAGTGGAGAGGGAGGTCGAGCTTCTAGTTTAAAATTTATCTTTTGTAATTAACCATTTCAACTGTTGAATTTCTATTCAACATTGCACAAGTAAGCTGGGTAGCGAACAAGACGTACAAGAGTGCGACGCAACCAAAGCTTAATAGAAATTCTTTGCTGGTTATATAAAAAGAACTAAGAGTATTCCATTGTCAATTGCCCATTGCTTATTGCCAATTGCCTACCCAACGCTGCCCTCCAAACTGATCGCCAATAATTTTTGTGCTTCCACAGCAAACTCCATCGGCAACTGATTCATCACTTCCTTTGCAAATCCATTAATGATCAATGCGACCGCCGTTTCTGTGTTAATGCCTCTTTGATTACAGTAGAATATTTGGTCTTCACCGATCTTCGAAGTCGTCGCTTCATGTTCTACCACAGCTGTATTATTTTTAACCTCGATGTATGGAAAAGTGTGTGCTCCGCATTTATCACCCAACAACAGTGAGTCGCACTGGGAAAAATTGCGCGCATTGCTGGCATTTTTTCCAACATGCACCAAACCCCTGTAACTATTATTGCTGACGCCCGCTGAAATTCCTTTTGATACGATGCGGCTCCTGGTATTTTTTCCAAGATGCTGCATCTTGGTTCCTGTATCTGCCTGCTGATGATTATTAGTTACCGCCACCGAATAAAATTCACCCACCGAATTGTCGCCTTTCAGGATAACACTCGGATATTTCCAGGTAATGGCAGAACCAGTTTCAACCTGGGTCCATGAAATTTTAGAATTTGCTCCTTTGCAAATGCCACGCTTGGTTACAAAATTGTAAATACCACCATTACCCTGCTTGTCGCCGGGATACCAGTTTTGAACCGTTGAATATTTTATTTCAGCATTGTCCATGGCGATCAACTCCACCACAGCAGCGTGCAATTGATTCTCATCGCGCATCGGCGCCGTGCAACCTTCGAGGTAGCTCACATAACTTCCTTCTTCAGCCACGATCAATGTTCTTTCAAACTGCCCAGTGTTTTCTGCATTGATGCGGAAGTAAGTGGAAAGTTCCATTGGGCATCGAACCCCTTTCGGTATGTAACAAAAACTTCCATCACTAAATACGGCTGAGTTCAATGCAGCAAAATAATTATCGGTAATAGGTACAACGGTACTCAGATGTTTTTTCACCAGGTCAGGATGTTCCTGGATCGCCTCGCTCATAGAACAGAAAATGATTCCCAATTCGCCCAGTTGCTCTTTGAATGTTGTGCCGATCGAAACGCTGTCGATCACGGCATCAACCGCCACGCCAGTCAGCCGTTTTTGTTCTTCCAAAGAGATCCCTAATTTTTCAAATGTTCTTTTTAACTCGGGATCAATTTCATCAAGACTCTTCGGCTTCGCACTTTGTTTGGGGGCGGAATAATAAATAATGTCCTGATAATTGATCGGGGGATATTTGATATTAGCCCATTTCGGCTCTTCGGTCGCCAGCTTTTCCCAGTGACGAAACGCCTTTAATCTCCAATCCAGCATCCACTGCGGTTCACTTTTCCTGGCCGAAATGAAACGTATTGTATCTTCATTTAATCCTTTTGGGGCTTCATCGGCTTCAATATCAGTAACAAAACCATATTTATACTCGCTAAGAACGGTCTTTTCAATCGTGCGAAGACTCTCATCCTCCCGGTAGACATCGGGCCCATTTTTCTCTGTTTGCACTACGTCGGTTTTCATTGGGCAAAGATACAAATCAATTTATACAAAAAAGTATAAACAATGGTGAAAACGACTTTTGATATAGATTTTCCGAAATGCGTAAATTCTTTCCCGCTCGCAAATAAGAGTTCTTCGTAAATGGATGAGGTTGATCGGTCTCTGATATGGGATGATTTTTGTATTTGAAAGAAATCTTTGGATAGTACTTAGGCTTCTTGAATAAATAAACAAAAATGGAAACAATAGCTTCAAACCCAACCGCGAGATCTGTATTTACAATACTGAGAATCACTTTTGGTATTGTACCAATCGTTGCCGGCGCAGACAAATTTGCCGATCTGCTTACAAACTGGGACCTATATTTGAATCCCTCCATTGCTTCGATGTTACCTTTCTCTGCTCATGTATTCATGCAAATAGTGGGAGGCATTGAAATTGTGGCGGGCCTTATTGTGTTGGCAAAACCATCAGTAGGTGGGTGGATCGTGATGGTGTGGCTTATTTGCATTGCTCTTCAATTAATAGCAATGGGCAAATACCTGGATGTCGCCGTCAGAGATCTTGTGATGTCTATCGGTGCCATGTCTTTGGCAAGGCTATCACGAGTAGTTTAACCCCTTCTTAACTGGTATAAAAAATCTAATGAGAAGGCTGTGAAAAGCCCTGGAACTCCTATGTTTTCTTCAAAAAAAGATTTAAGAGATAAAGTTGTTGTCATCACCGGGGCAAGCGCGGGTGTAGGTAGAGCAGTCAGTCATGTCTTCGCAAAGCAAGGCGCTCATCTGGGAATTATTTCCCGCAATGAGGAACGTTTATTTAAGCTGAGAGAGGAATTGCCTCCACACGATGGAAAGGTTGTTGTAGCACCATTGGATGTATGTAACGCAGACGATTTGGAGAAAGCAGCGACCCTTATTGAAAGAGAATTAGGGCCAATTGATATCTGGATCAACAATGCAATGGTCTCTGTTTTTTCGCCAGTTATCGCAATGACACCTGTCGAATACAAGCGTGTGACTGAAGTTACTTATCTCGGTGTTGTTTATGGAACGCTTACCGCATTGAAAAGAATGTTGCCAAGAAATAGCGGGATCATTATACAGGTAGGGTCTGCACTCGCCTACAGGGGCATTCCGCTTCAATCTGCCTATTGTGCTGCAAAGCATGCCGTGCAAGGCTTTCATGATTCTTTATTGA
>VBAQ01000105.1:29949-46533 GCA_005883765.1 Bacteroidota bacterium | reverse complement strand
GGCAAAATTTATTTTAGATGATTTTGAGAACCAGTTGAAAAACTTCATCAAAGTATTTCCTAAGGATTATAAAAAAGCCCTTTCAAAGAAGGCAATTGGAGTGCGGGTGAACAAATAATTTTTGGTCATACGTGCACTTAACAACAGTAACTAAAGCAAGAAAACAAAAAACAATAAATTTCTCATGGGCAAGACAACAGGCTTTTTAGAGTTCACCAGGGAGTTGCCGGCTAAAAAACCGATCGAGGAAAGGCTTAAGCATTTCAATGAATTTATTGAACCCTATTCTGAAGAAAAGCTTAACCAACAGTCTGCCCGCTGTATGAACTGCGGTACTCCTTTTTGTCATCATGGATGTCCTTTGGGAAATATCATCCCCGAATTTAATGATGCCGTTTATCGAAAGAATTGGCAGGAAGCTTACGAAATTCTAAACGCAACAAATAATTTCCCTGAGTTCACAGGAAGAATTTGCCCGGCTCCTTGCGAATCGGCTTGTGTTTTAGCGATCAATCAGCCCGCTGTTGCCATTGAAGAAATAGAAAAACATATCATTGAGATTGCATTCGAGAAAGGATTTGTAAAACCGCGCCGGCCTAATGTAAGAAGTGAAAAGAAAGTAGCCATTATCGGATCAGGACCTGCTGGCTTAGCAGTGGCCGCGCAATTGAATTATAGCGGGCATACCGTAACCGTTTTTGAAAGAGACGACGCGCCCGGCGGTTTATTACGGTATGGCATTCCCGATTTTAAATTAGAAAAATGGGTTGTCGACAGAAGATTGAAATTACTGGAAGAAGAAGGTGTGATCTTCAAATGCAATGCGAATGTTGGTGTGAACATTCACATCAATGACCTGCTACGAGAGTACCATGCGGTCGTGTTGGCCGGTGGCTCCACAAGTCCCCGCGATCTGAACATCCCAGGTCGTGAATTGAAAGGCATTCATTTTGCCATGCAATTTTTAAAACAACAGAACAAGCGTATTGCGGCCAGGGATCCATTTGCTAACTCAAATATCGAAAGCAATATTTTTTATGAAGATATTCTTGCCAATGGGAAAAATGTTGTGGTGATTGGCGGAGGTGACACAGGCAGTGATTGCGTCGGAACATCTAACAGGCAAGGAGCAAAATCGGTTACTCAATTTGAATTATTGCCCAAGCCTCCAAAAAACAGGACCGAGTTCATGCCCTGGCCAACTTATCCGATGGTCTTAAAAACGTCCACCTCACATGAAGAAGGTGTGGATAGACAATGGGCAATCGCTACCAAAGAATTTATTGGTGATCAGGATGGAAACCTGAAATCACTCCGGATAGTTGATTTGGAATGGAAAATTTCGGAGGACGGCAAGCCTGCACACTTCATGGAGAAGGCCGGCAGCGAAAGAGAAATTCCCTGCGAACTCGCCCTGTTTGCAATGGGATTTGTTCATCCACAACACGAAGGAATGCTTAATGAACTCGATATTGAATTTGACGAACGAGGAAATGTTAAGGCTACAGATAAATCCTATCAAACAAATATCTCCAAAATCTTCACCGCGGGCGACATGCGTCGCGGACAAAGTCTGGTTGTTTGGGCTATCAATGAAGGCCGTGAATGCGCCAGCGCGGTCAATGCGTTTCTTAAAACTAAGTAATTAAAGACTTAAAGAACTTTCTTGAGGCGAGGAATCGCTTGGCCCGAGATATTATATTGTTTAAATTTATAATTTAGACTTCTCTTCCTTCCTTTATTCACATTTTATTCCGATTGAGCAAATAATTTTTCAAACTAACAGGTGTTTATTGCATAATATCGTATTTTTATCTGTGAAACGTTATATTAATTATTTATTTAATTATCTAATTGTGCATGTATGAAAAAGGTAGCACCAAAACAAATTCTTCCATTTTTGTTTTTAGCAGCAATCGCAGTTATTGCATGCTTCATAAAACCAATAGCTGATTTTGCAGATACCGGTAAGTATAATTCTGCTGATGTGGCCTGGATCATTGTCGCCACGGCGCTAGTGTTTTTGATGACCCCAGGTCTAGCGTTTTTCTATGGCGGTATGGTTCATAGAAAGAATGTGCTTTCAACCATGATAAAGAGCATGGTGGCAGCAGGAATAATAAGCATTCTCTGGATTGTTGTTGGTTATAGTCTGTGTTTTGGTGAAGATATAGGAGGATTCATTGGGAACCCAATGACACATTTATTTTATAAAGGTGTCAATTCAGGCACCCCCTGGGTGCTAGCACCTACAATTCCTAAAACCCTATTCTCTTTATTTCAATTGATGTTTGCAATTATTACTCCGGCTCTCGTAGTAGGTGCGGTAGCCGAGCGTATTCGGTTTACCTCTTTTGTTGTGTTTATAGTATTGTTTAGCGTGTTAGTATATGCTCCCCTTGCCCACTGGAGCTGGCATCCGGATGGCTTTCTTGCAAAGATGGGTGCACTTGACTTTGCAGGAGGTACCGTAGTACATATATCGGCAGGATGTGCAGCACTGGCAGGTGTACTCGTTCTCAAGCGCAGAAAAGTACATATAGATCAAAAAGAAATACCTCCTGCGAACATTCCGTATGTTCTAATCGGAACTGGCTTACTATGGTTTGGATGGTTTGGTTTTAATGCGGGCTCTGCAGGCGCAGCCAGCGCATTGTCCGTTTCAGCATTTGCAACGACAAACACCGCCGCTGCTGCCGCTGGACTATCATGGATGTTTTTTGATGTACTGCGTGGGAAAAAACCATCTGTAATGGGTTTCTGTATCGGAGCCGTCGTGGGACTTGTTGCCATCACACCGGCTGCAGGTTTTGTGGCCATACCACAAAGCATTTTTGTTGGTGTTTTTGCTGCCATAGTTTCTAACCTGGCGGTCTACATTAAACAGAGGTCAACAAAGCTGGATGATACACTGGACGTATTTCCTTGCCATGGAATAGGCGGCATGGTAGGTATGCTGATGACAGGCGTATTTGCAACCAAAGCCGTGAATGCCGCCGGAAACGACGGTTTATTTTATGGCAACGCAGCATTCTTTTTGACCCAGGTAAAGGCAATGGCGATAGCTGTTGGTTATAGCTTTGGCGTTTCCTATCTCATTTTTAAATTCATTAATTACGTTTTACCTCTTCGCGTGACTTCAGAAGAAGAAGAAATAGGACTGGATGCAACACAACATAATGAAAAATATCTCCAGGGGACATTGTTAATTCATAATAACGGCAAATTGGAAGAAAAACTTGCTGACGAAACGAAATAAAGCCATGTGAGAAGGAATAAGCAAACCCAATTAAAAAAGGTACAGCATAATTAAAAGTTGCGCTAACAACTGGATGCTGTACCCATTAACAATTAAAAATCAACTGCGATGTTACGACAATTTCTAATTTTCTTTTTGGCTTTTGCCAGTTTTATTTATTGCAAAGCCCAGGGTGGCTCATCAAAAATAGATACACTACCGGTGCCAACGCCAATGCCACCATCTGCAATGGCGGGACCCTCGCCAATGACAACACCCGGGATGGCCGGACCTCTGCAAGCTAATCCAAGACCATTTGGTTATAGTTTCGGTCATTTTGGTACTATATATGTAACTGGAGTAGTAAGTGGTATTGGCAAATTGCAGAACAATGTTTTTCCAGGAGAAAAGAAATCCATTGTAGACCTTAGCAATGGACAAGTCTTTATCCAGAAAGTTGACGGTGTTTTTCAGTTTTTTGTGCAAGCCGGTGCTTACTCTCTTCCTGATCTTGGCCTTCCTTACGTGCGTGCTGGAAATACAGAGAAAACGACTGGAATAGCAACAAACGCATTCTATGGAGTACTGCCGCAGGCTTTTGTAAAAATAGCTCCCGTAAAAAATTTTTCTGTTATGGCTGGTAAGCTTCCTACTCTCATTGGAGCAGAATATACTTTTTCATTTGAGAATATGAACATTGAGCGAGGACTACTCTGGAATCAAGAAAATGCTGTGAACCGGGGTGTGCAGGCAAATTTTACTGCAGGCCCGTTAACGCTTGCTGCATCCTGGAATGATGGGATGTACTCAAATAGATATACGTGGGGATGGCTCTCTGCAGTTTATGCAATCAACAGCAGAAATACGCTGGCCCTTATTGGCGGGGGAAATACAAAGACCACCACAGTTTCAAGTTCTGCCACACCTCTGTATCTGAACAATGAGCAAATTTACAACGTGATTTACACACATAATTCTGGTAAGTGGACAATAGAACCATACCTGCAATATACCAGTGTTCCGAAAAAGGAAGTGCTTAACACGACAGACGATGCAAAAACTTATGGTGCAGCCTTATTTGTAAATTATGCAGCACTCTCAAATCCGGATGGTTCAAGCTTTTTTTTGCCAGTTCGGCTTGAATATATAAAATCAAGTGACAGTAAAGGAGCAACACCCAACCTACTGTATGGTCAGGGCAGCAACGCATCGTCGTTCACACTAACACCCACTTATCAATATAAAAGATTATTCGCCCGTGCAGAGTTTTCTTTTGTAAAGGCAAATAAAATAATAAGTGGATTTGCATTTGGCTCTGATGGTACAAAATCTTCACAAACACGAGGATCACTAGAAATAGGGATGCTCTTTTAATCAACAAATAAATGGTTGCGGCTACTTACCATTTTAAGGTTTTGTAAGAAATTGAAAATACTGTGATTGTATTCCCCAAAACTTAATTATGAAATTAAAAACTTATCGCATAAACAAAATAAGATTTGCTCTCCCAATACCAGTTCTTCTTTCAATTGCCCTGGTATTGTTAGTAATGTTTTTTCCGGTTATTTCATTTGGGCAGGATCCAACCGGGGCAAGCACAGGCACGCTCAATGACGTAGGTGCTGCAACAGTTGGTAAACCAACCGTAGAAGAAGTAGGTACACAAGTCGGACATAACAAAATTGCTATAAATATTGTGTGGACATTGATCACTGGATTTTTAGTAATGTTCATGCAAGCCGGTTTTGCATTGGTCGAAACAGGTTTCACGCAAAAGAAAAACGTAGCGCACACAATGGCTATGAATTTTTTGATTTACGTCATTGGTTTGCTAGGGTTTTGGATCTGCGGTTTTGCCTTTATGTTTGGCGGCGTGGGCACGGTAAGTGCCCTCGGAGGAACTCCTGGCTTGACGCACGAGTTCACTGTTCATTTGTTCGGACATGATTTTGGTCTTTGGGGCAATGCAGGTTACTTCCTTAACAGCAAAGTTTACGATGTTGGAATATTTGCCTTGTTTTTATTCCAGATGGTATTTATGGACACAACAGCTACGATACCTACGGGTGCGATGGCTGAAAGATGGAAATTCAAATCATTCGTGGTCTTCGGATTCTTCATCTCCATGTTCGTATATCCAATTTTCGGAAACTGGGTCTGGGGTGCAGGTTGGCTCTCGCAATTGGGAACAATGTTTCATTTAGGTCATGGTCATGTGGACTTCGCCGGGTCTTCAGTCGTGCACATGGTTGGGGGAGTGGCTGCTTTAGCTGGCGCCATGGTCATCGGGCCGCGTATTGGTAAATATGGCAAGGATGGAAGTGTAAATACGATACCAGGGCACAATATCCCTATGGCCTTACTCGGCTGCTTCATATTAGCTTTCGGATGGTTCGGTTTCAATCCGGGTTCTACATTGGCGGGAACTGATCTCCGTATTTCAATTGTAGCAGTGAACACTATGCTGGCAAGTGCAAGCGGAGCTGTCATGGCGGCTTTATATATGAAGCTTAAGACTGATAAATGGGATCCGGGAATGATGGCAAACGGTATGCTGGCCGGTCTGGTTGCAATTACTGCTCCTTGTGCATTTGTAAATGCTAGCTCTGCAGTTATTATTGGAGCTATCTCTGGACTTCTAGTCATATGGGCATATTTTTTCATTGACACCAAATTAAAAATTGATGACCCCGTGGGGGCCATTGCCGTACATGGCGTAAATGGTTTCTGGGGCGTGCTTTCATTGGGATTATTCGCCGATGGCTCTTACGGTGATGGCTGGAATGGTGTTGCAGGTACCGTGAAAGGTTTATTTTATGGTGATGCCAGCCAGTTCTTTGCCGAGTTGATCGGAGGCGTTACTTGTTTTGTTTTTGTATTTCCTGTTATGTATATATTCTTCAAAATTTGCGCTAAGACAATCGGCCTTAGGTCAAGCGCTGCTGATGAAGTGGCAGGCCTGGATATTCCGGAAATGGGAGTTCATGGATATTACGATGGAAACGTAGTAGAACAATCTCCTGAACTAAAACCAACAGGAGCTGGTGTACTTGGTTTTGCTGATCCCGATAGGTCAAAAGCCTGAATGTTTAATGAATAAAAGATGAACAACTAAAACCTTTTGGAGATGAAAAGACTGGCGAAAAAGACGATCAATCCACTGAAATATTTCATAGCGGACAGCCGCTCAATAGGAATTCTTTTGCTCTTATGCACAGGCTTTTCTTTGCTAATGTCGAATACATTAAGTGGCGAATGGTACAGGTCGATCTGGAATGCCGAAACCGCTTCCGCATTCAACCTCCCTCATTCGCCACTGAAATGGATAAATGATTTCTTGATGTCGTTCTTTTTCCTCCTGGCAGGAATGGAAATAAAACGCGAGTTGGTTCGAGGAGAACTGTCAAGTTTTAAAAGAGCGATATTGCCTTTTGGTGCTGCTTTGGGCGGCATGGTCGTGCCAGCATTAATTTATTTGTTCTTCAATGCGCGTTCAGGATTTGCTCATGGATGGGGGATTCCTACCGCGACCGATATAGCTTTTTCATTGGGAATAGCTTCTTTGTTTGGAAAGAGGGTGCCTACAAGTTTGAAGATATTCCTCATGGCGTTGGCAATCATAGATGACCTCGGGGCTATAATTGTTATTGCATTATTCTACGGCGGCAAAGTGCAGGGATTGTATCTTGCGCTTGGCGCAATATTGTATGGTTTACTCTGGCTTTGCAATTATTTAAGAGTAAAACCCGGCTTGATTCAATTTGCAATTTCGCTGTTACTATGGTATGCTATTCTCAGTTCCGGAATTGAAGCGAGTATTACAGGCGTGTTGGTAGCCTTCGCCATGCCGGTGAATTCGCTGCCGAAACTTGAAAAAGTAATTCATGGTACGGTCAATTTTCTCATTCTGCCATTTTTTGCCCTGGCAAATACGGCAGTATTGATCCCGGCGGACATTTCTATAGCGCTAAATAATTCAATTGGTATCGGTGTAATAGCAGGATTGGTTATTGGTAAACCAGTTGGAATATTTCTTTTCAGCAGATTTCTTGTCGCTCTAAAAATAGCCCGTTTACCCAGCCATGTTTATTGGAAACAGTTTCTTGGGATGGGTACTTTGGCAGGCATAGGGTTTACCATGTCAATTTTTACTACCACACTTGCATTCAGTGGAGAAAATTATCGTGATGTTGCCAAGATCTCTATTTTGATAAGCATGATGTTATCATTGTTAATAAGCTGGATGTATTTTTTAATGGTCGGACAGTCTGCCAGACGCAAATCGGCAGCCGTACCAACACCGAATATGCACGGAGAAATTGCGTTGAGCTAGTTTGGTGATGAATAAAAAATGATAAAAAATAGTTCGAATTAATTTTTACATGGCAAGCAAACGTTGAGACCTTCCATTTCTATGGAAGGTTTATTGTTGTATAATCATGGGAAGGAAGTATCAATCTATTTGGCAGTATTGGTTTTCCGGTCGAATTAATCGCGTATTTGACTTTCGCTAACAGGAGATTTAGCACGCCGCAGAATTCCAGGGACGATCATAAATAATTTCAACATGAAAGAATTAATGTCCTTCTTTGCCCAGAACAGTGGCTTCATAATTGCAATTGTAGCCGTTGCATGCATTCTGTTCGGGAGAGTCTGGTCAAATTATTTAAATTGGGGTGACATAACGGATCCGCAAATACTGATCAGAAAGAATAAAAATTATCGGGTCATCAATCTTTATTTGCCAAAGGGCTGGACTGAAGGTTGGGAAGTCGGCAGCATTATATGTTTCGAAATCCACCATAGAAGTTTTTTTGTGAAATATCGCAGGGAGATCTATGTATCCGGAGATAGAATAAGATTTACAGACGATGGCCCCGGCATCGGATCTTTGTACACGGCCTCCATTTCCAAGACCTCCGGTGGTTCAATTGTAATGACGCCAGTAAATCTACCCTCGGGATCTGAATAGTCAAACTGTCTCTCGCGAAAAGTTTTACATATGATTTATTGATTTCTTCAATTAGGCACACTTTTCAAAAAGAACTTACTTTTGAGATAGCAAATCAAAAAATTAAATTGTAAAATCAACTATGCCTTCTTTCGATATTGTCAGCAAAGTAGATGCACAGGCCCTCGATAATGCAGTGAATGTTACTACGAAGGAGATCACAAACCGCTTTGATTTCAAAGGCTCTCACGTCGTGATTAAGCTCGACAAGAAGGAATTTACACTTAACATGGAAACTGACGATGAGATGAAGATGCGCCAGTTGATTGACGTACTCATAAGCAGGGCACATAAACAAGGGATTGCCCCAGAGGCATTCGATTTTTCAAAAGAGGGCTATCAAAGTGGCAAGGTATGGAAGAAAGAAGTAGGAGTGAGAAATGGACTAAAGCAGGAAAATTCAAAAAAGATTGTAAAGAACATAAAGGATGCGGGACTTAAAGTGCAAGCCTCAATAATGGATGACCTGGTGAGGGTAACAAGCAAGAAAATCGATGACCTGCAAAAAGTGATACAGGCCTCAAAAAACTGGAATCTTGGTATTCCCTTGCAATATGAGAATATGAGGGATTGAAATTTTGGTGTTAATAACTACGTGAATAACGCGTGTAGAACAACAATAAAAAATATTTGGAATGGGTAATATCTAGACGTATCTTGTACTTACAATCGTTGCCGGAAATCTGGAAACAGAAAGAAAGCAACGGGAGAAACAGGAATCCGTCAAAAGAGGAATGTTACTCCGGAAAGCATCGGGTTAGTAAGTATAGAGGCGCAAGCTGATATATGTAACAAGACTTCGATGCTTTCGTTTTTATTAGAGGTTGCGATCCATTAAGCTACTTTTCGGTAGCTTTTTTTATACCCCGTTTAAGCCCAGCAAATACATTTGGAAGAATACACGTTGGGGGCTAACTTTGCCGGCTATTTTATTATTTGTGCGGTCCGTTTTAAATGGACGGGCAGTTTAAAATCAGACAATTATGAAAGAAGGGATCCACCCAAAGAACTATCGGTTAGTGGTGTTCAAGGACATGAGCAATGGTCACGCATTCCTTAGCCGATCTGCTGCGCCTTCAAAAGAAACGATCAAGTGGGAGGATGGCAACGAGTATCCACTGGTGAAGCTCGAAATATCAAATACTTCTCATCCATTTTTCACGGGCAAGAACGTGTTGGTTGATACTGCCGGCCGAATCGATAAATTCAAGAAGAAATATGAGAAGAAAAAATAATTATTTAGCTTTAAGCTGAATTACATTTTTTGTTTTTCATGGCTATACTTTAAAACCTCCTGATTCTTCGGGAGGTTTTTTGTTGGGGCGATTGAAAAATTGCAACTAAATTTCTTCCTTATTTTTGACGATACTATAGGTCATGATCAAAATCATTTTTACCGAGGAGTTTTGCCAGCCGGAAAACCTGCACCCATTTACCCTGACCAGGCAAATCCAGGATATTCGCGTAGGCATTCTTACCATACGTGAGAAATGGGAAAAATGGCTTGGGTATCCATCCTTTGATAAATGGGAAGATGACTACAAAGATCTTGACCGTTCCATCCGGATTGATAAGAATATCGGTGACGATGTATTCCTGATGATACAGGGCAATGTGTTGCCCACAGATAAAATGATAAAAGCCATTCCCAGGCTGAAGAATGGTGAATTTATTTCGGTTAATGGGAACGCTGGAGTTATTTTCCGATTTACGAAAAAAGAGATCATAGAACCACACAAGATAAAAGTGGTCAAGGCCATCACAATTAAGGATAATGTCCATGCACTGCAATACCCCTGGGAAATTTTTCAATGGAACGGGGATGCGATCCGGCAGGATTTCGAGCTGCTCACAAAAAAAAGAAAATCACTGGCCGTCTCAAGAACGAGCACGTTAATTAAGCCATCAAAAATATTTATTGAAAAAGGCGCCAGGGTTGAATACTCTATTTTGAATGCCTCAACCGGCCCCATTTACATTGGTAAGAATGCTGAGGTGATGGAGGGTTGTATGATTCGTGGCCCGTTTGCATTGGGTGAAGGTGCGGTATTAAAAATGGGAAGCAAGGTTTATGGCTCTACGTCGATTGGCCCATTTTGCATTGCTGGGGGTGAGATCAAGAACTCCGTGTTATTTGGTTATTCCAACAAAGCGCATGATGGTTACTTAGGTGATTCGGTGATTGGCGAGTGGTGCAATCTTGGTGCAGGCACGTCAAATTCTAATTTGAAAAACAACGCTGGCGAAATAAGGATTTCAACTCCGAAAGGACAAATTAATGCAGGTAAGAAGTGCGGCATTATGATGGGCGATTATTCGCGAACAATGATCAACACCGCCCTGAATACAGGTACTGTCGTGGGGGTAAGTTGCAACGTATTTGGTGCGGGGCTGACGCCAAAATATCTTTCCAGCTTTTCGTGGGGAAATGATGGAATTGACCGGTATCAATTCGATAAAGCCGTTGCAGATATCGAAAGCTGGAAAAAATTGAAAGGAAAAAAACTTTCAAAAAATGAAAAAAGTATTTTGAAGTATATCTTCGAACATTATTAAAACTAACTATGAGGAAGCAAATAGCTGCCGCAAATTGGAAAATGAATTTGACCTTTCAGCAGGGAGAAAAATTACTGGATGATATTTTGAGAGCGGACATAAGATTAAAATCACATCGACACGCAGTATTTGCTGTACCTTTTCCTTACCTGTTGATGGCAAGGAGCGAAGTTGAAGAAGAAACCAACTACTATGTAGCCGCTCAAAATTGTTATCACAAAAAAAACGGCGCGTTTACAGGTGAAGTGTCTGCAGAAATGTTGCATTCTCTCGCCATTCCCTATTGTATTATCGGGCACAGCGAAAGACGGGAGCACTTTCATGAAACTAACGCCATGCTCTCGGAGAAATTGGATCTTTGCCTCGAGCATTTTATAACTCCCATTTTTTGTTGTGGTGAGCCGTTGCCCATACGCGAGGCGGGAACCCAAAATCAATTTGTGGAATTGCAATTGAAAGAATCGTTGTTTCATCTTTCTGCCGATCAGGCAAAAATGGTAGTTATTGCATACGAGCCCATTTGGGCCATCGGCACCGGGAAGACGGCCACCAGCGCCCAGGCCCAAGAAATGCATGCGTTTGTTCGTTCTATTCTGGCAAGTCAATATGGGCCAGAAGTTGCGGGTGAATTTTCTATCCTCTACGGAGGCAGCGTTAAGGCAAATAATGCCACTGAGTTATTTGCCTGTCCCGATGTAGATGGTGGTCTGGTTGGAGGTGCCTCACTAGTCGCAACAGATTTTATCGAAATCATGAAGGCGTTGAAATAGCTTTAAATGTTGAACAGTTTTGTTTTTGAGGATCCGATCAGCTGAAGAAGACAAAACTTAAATCTCGCGTTATTTCTGAGTTGTATCATATTGTCATCACCAGAAAGAAACAAATTCTTCTCAGTTTCTTAAACATCAGGGTTATCGTAAATGAAAAAGAGATCTACCCGGTAAAGCAGGGACAGCGGATCGTCATCTCTATCGAAAAAAATAATCCCAAAATTGTGGTAACCGATGGCTATCATTTTACGCAACCTCTGGAGTTAGTGTATCATCACCTGCACGTTTATTATTTCAAAATAATCTGCGCTATTGACGATACCCAGCTGCTGGCCGGTTCAGGCGTCTTAATCCTTTTTTATTTGATGGGTTTTGTTACTGGTATTTTTATTCTAAAATTAGCAAGCCTGTTTCCCGTTCTTTATTTTCTTTTTCTTTATTACATAAACAGGAAAGAATTTATCCAGATACAGGCTGTGTAGAAACGATGGGTTGTAAAAGATCAATTTTATCATACTCATTGAGCAGGTCGAGGTCAAGAATTGTTTTCGTCTTGTCTTCATTCGGATAATACATGATCCTGAACCGGGCTCCCCATACAATTTCATCTGCGGTATAGGACGTCCTGGTCATAACCGTATTGGAAAATACCTCATCGAACGCTTTCACAAATACCAAGATTTCAAAGTTCATACGCTTTATATCGTCCTGATTGAGATTGACCAGTGGACTTCTTTCATTGATCGGATGAACCACCGTCCAACTTAAGGGAAGCGCGTTCACCTTTGAAATTTCTAAATCGAGAGGGTAAAATCTATTCATCCTTTTCCCATTTTCCTCAATTTGAATCGCCGCGGTCAACTTTACTTCGGCTTCCGAGAGAATATTATTCTTATAGGGAGACATTCTGAACATTAAAGCAATATCATCCTTGTACGGCGATATGAGGATGTTGTGGCTAAATTTTAGAAAAGCCTGGGGACGTGAGAAGCGGCCGTAAAATAAGCCGGTTGCAATTGCAAAGCTCAACAAACCCAGAAATGCTTCAAGCGTGGCAACAGCACTGGTTAAAATACCAGTTGGGCTGATTCGCCCATAACCTACGGTTGTGAAGGTCTGGGTGCTAAAAAAAAATACTTCCGAAAAATTTTTCAATGGAGTTCCCTGGTGCACTCCGGCCAAATGGTTTATGCCGATGAGATAATAAATTCCCGCGAAAATGAGGTTAACAAAAATATAGATGGAAAATATCAGCACCAGGAATTTCAGTCGCGGCAAGGCCAGCATGGTGTGGTACCAACTGTAGCGATCCAAAATGCTAACCCCTTTTCTGACGACATTGGCTCTGCCGGTTCTTCGATTGTAAAAACGGCCGGCGCTATTTTCACTACTAGTTCCGAAGCCAGTAGTCATATCAGACTGAACGTTTGTGTTCCTTTTGTAGATTGCCATAATCTTTTTGTCAGTGTGAATTAAATTCTTTTAACTTCTCAAAATGGACGAAAGCAATGTTCCCCTCCCGATTAACTTCAGCTATTTTTTGTAAAAAGCCATTTTTGCTTATGCCAAAAGATAGGTAACCCAGGTGATCCAAATAGTCCATGACATCTTTTGGAGAAAAATTAAAATAACCTAAAGTCTCAGCATTTATTTCAACAATTAAGACCGGTTTTTGGTTCAAGAGTAATTTTTCCATGCCTCGCAATGCAAGGAGCTCGCATCCTTCAACGTCGAGCTTAACAATGTCCACAGTCGCAATCTTCTCTTGATTGATCCATCCATCAATAGTTATCAATCGAATTGTTTCGCTGATTCCCGAATAATTTTCCGGGGGCCTTAATGATGACATTCCCGTGTTATCAGGGCTGGAAAGATGAATTAGTGAGTCTTCCTCTGAGTCGCCGACTGCATAATTTAGGGCTTCGGCATTCAGTAAACCATTTTCGTCAATATTCCGCTGTAGCTTTTGAAACAACTCCGTTACTGGTTCAAATGCATATATCTTTCCATTTTTTGCTCTCTGGGCTGCAACCAGGGTGAAATAGCCAATATGTGCGCCGATGTCAAGGATGGTGCTATCGTCCTTGATAAATTCTTCAAGCAAAAGAGCTACCGGTTTTTCATAGTACCCGTACCAAAACAGTTGCTGTTGTATGTGTTCGGCGGGTGTTATCAGCATATACATGCCGTTAAATATTTTTTTTCGATATTCTCTCTTGGAAAGGCCCAACCATTTCAGCATGCGATAGAAATACTTCCATCCCTTGTGAGGAAACGAAAAGCGTTGCGTATAATAATTTATGAGTTTGTACAAAGCTGTTGAGCCATGATTTTAGAATGAGTCAAATTTATATTTTATTTGCACAAAACTTAGAGTTGCTCAAATCACTCGTTAGGGCGGTTATTTATCGGTTATCATATCAATTATGTTTTTTTGTCGTTGGCCTATTTTTAGCCGCCATTGCGGGAGCCCAATCGTTCGGCGTCATCTCACTAATGATTGTAAATGCTGCCGCGTTTATTATTATTACGGATTTTGGAACAGGAGCTGCGCTCGTTTGGCATAGAGCAGGAAACGAAATGCGGCAGGAACGAATATTTTCCTTTGCAGCTGGCTCGGGCTTGGTTCAACTACTTTTATTTCTTCTTGCTGAATTAGTGGTGGTAAAAATATCCGGGAGAACGCTGTTAACACGACAGATCTTCGATCGCTCTTATTTTACTGCCGAGATTTTATATTTTACCGGTTTGATCATCACTGAAAGGTATACATCACTCCTGTACGGAACACATAAAGCTGTCCTGGCCAATAAAGCTCTTTCGATTGTTACAGCCGGCTTTCTTGTTGTTTTTATTCTTATGTATGCTAAAATCATTACGGGTACTGATCCATTTATTTTTTTTTGTTGGATGATTTTTGTGTTGGGCCTTAGCGTGGCGGTTATTTTTCACACAACGGTCAATAAATTAAGTTTTGAGAAGCCGCGGGACACGGAGTTAAAATCTTTACTCGGCTTCTCGGCAATTGTTTTCTTTACCAATATTATTCAGTTCTTTGCTTACCGCCTGGATTTTTGGCTCGTTGATTTTTTTTATGGTCATACACAACTGGGAATTTGTGCCCAGGCAAACCGATTCGCTCAACTAGTATGGGTTCTGCCCACCATTATAGCCTCATTGCTCACTCCTGCCATCCGCAATAATGATGATCCTTTAACTGACAGAATTTTCGTGGTGTTGGCGAGAGTCTTGAACCTGGCAACGATTTTTATTGTATTTGGTGTTATGGCTTTTGCATTTTTTTTCTATTTCAGATTTTTTCCAAAGGAATATTTAACCGGTCTGGCTGCTTTGCTTATCATGTTGCCGGGCTATTTTCTTTTTACAACGACTACCTTGCTGGCTGCGTGGTTTTCCGCAAGAAGATTCTTAAGCATTAATCTTATCGGTTCTTCTCTTTGTTTTGTCATCATTCTGACCGCCGACCTGATCTTAATACCTGCTTATTCGTTAAAAGGTGCTGCCCTGGCCAATACATTGGCCTACTCAATCACTACCTTGTATTTTATTTTGCAGATCAAGCGACATCTCTCAACCAAAATGAAAGATTTATTTTTATGGGATAAGAAAGACATTCCTGTTTTGAGACATTTTTTCCCACATGAACCCCGATAAGCCAACATACATACTTTGGCTGCCCTCGTGGTATCCTAATAAACTGGAGCCCTATGACGGAGATTTTATCCAACGGCATGCGCTCGCCGTGTCGGCGTTCATTCCAGTTCACGTTGTACATTTTGTCAGGGACAAAGGGAAAATTATCACAAACTCGGTTTTTGTTGAAGAGAAAAAAACAGGAAATCTTACTGAAACAATTGTTTATTATTCAAATCAAATTTCTTCACGAGGAATAATAGAAAAAATTTCCTCGGTAGGAAAATTTAGAAGTCTATACAGGAAAATAATCCATGATCTTTTTCTTAAAAAAGGGTTGCCCTCACTGGTGCACGTGCACATCGCATTTAAAGCAGGCCTGGTTGCAAGATGGATACGAAAAAAATATGCAATTCAATTTTTTCTAAGCGAGCACTGGACGATATACCTTGCCGAGGCCCGCCCAAATTTTAAAGACCTCAATTATTTTAAGAGATATCTTATTTCAAAAATTGTAAAAGACGCCTCAAAGGTTTTTCCCGTTTCCAACTATCTCGGGCAGGCGATCAGAAAGCGATGGCCGGATGTAAGTTACGAGGTAGTGCCAAATGTGGTTGATATAAAAGTCTTTTACCCAGGTGAAAGATCGGTGGATGAGACTTGCCACCTCATACACATTTCAAATCTCAATTACCAAAAGGATCCCGAGAAATTGTTTCGAGCTATAAAACTCCTGAAAGCGGCGGGTTTCAAGTTCTTTCTGGATGTTTTTGGCACTCGCAACGAATCAATAAAGTCTCAAATTAACGGATACGGTATAGAAGACGTCGTAACGTTTCATCAGGAAGTACCTCAGCGAATATTGGCCGAGCATTTACGAAACTCCGACGCCCTCATTTTGTACTCGCGGTATGAAACATTTGGGTGTGTCATCATCGAGGCGAATGCTTGCGGGATCCCTGTGATTGTCGCTGATATACCGGTCATGCATGAGTTGGTTCGACAAAATGAAAACGGCGTATTAGTTTCGCCTGGCAGCGCGGAGGCACTTGCCGACGCCGTCATAAACGTCTTTAATGATAGAAAATTTAGCAAGCAGAATATTGTCCGATCAGCCAAGCTATACAGCTACGCCGAAGTCGGTAAGTTGATATTTGATGAATATTTATCCCTTGGAACTTCAAATTCCGGCTGAGGGTTCAACGTTTTCTGCCTGTGAGGGCGGATGATCCATGCCCTGGGATTTTTTTCTAAGTTCAATTTCTGCGATCAAGGACTTCATGGTCTCTCTGCAATTGAGAATATCTTTTTCTCTGCCTCCCCCGGTGAGCAATTTGGTATATCGCGTGGTATAT
>VBAQ01000105.1:16104-29943 GCA_005883765.1 Bacteroidota bacterium | reverse complement strand
GGTATATTCCGCGAGAGCACTTACAAGGACTGGTGTTTCTAAAATCTCAAAGGGGCGCATGTCTTATTAAATTTTTTATTTTTTAATAATGACAATTACCATGCTAACAGAGGTAAAACGCATAATGGTATTAGACTATGCCCGCTTTGTGGAAATTAGTACTCTTATTGTTTCTGGGGTAATGAAATTGTAAATGTGGAGCCATCACCTGGCCTGCCGTCGGCTCTAATCGATCCATTATGTTTCTCGACTATTTTTTTGCATATCGATAAGCCAACTCCCGACCCCTCGAATTCGTGATAACTATGAAGTCTTTTAAAGACCATGAATATTTCATCGCTGTATTTGGGATCAAAGCCAATCCCATTGTCAGATATGGTGATCCTATAATAATCGCCGTGGACCGTTCCATTACTTCCTCCCTTGATCATTTCTGACTTGATGCTAATAACGGGATCAACTGTTTTTCTTCTGAACTTAATAGCATTATTGATAAGGTTATAAAATAGTTGCCTCATTAAGGCTGGGATCGCATAGATCACGGGGAGCTCATCAATATGAATGTGAGCATTATTTTTTTCGATTTGAACTTCAAGTTCAGCAATCACGTCTTTCACAATAATATCTAAATTGATCTCTTCGAAATCGGAAGAACTCATCGATTTTCTTGATAAGCTTAACAAATCGTTGATCAAAATCTGCATTCTTTTTGACGAGTCAATGATCTTCTTAAAATATTTCTCGCTTTCCCTGTCGAATTTTTCTTTCATTAATATTTTATCACTGAACACCAGTATCTTTCTCAGCGGTTCCTGCAGATCATGTGACGCGACATAGGCAAAGCGATCCAGTTCCTCGTTGACGGACTTCAAATGGGCATTGTTTTGCACAAGCTGCTCGTTAAGCAGTCTTATTTTTTCTTCTGAAGATTTTCTTTCCTCTATCTCCTTTTGTAAGGATCTGTTCGCAGCTAATAATCGTTTTTCATGAAGAAGCAATTGTTGGTTCTTTCGGTACAGCTCTACAAATACCGAAACCTTCATTCTTAATACCTCAGGATTGAGCGGCTTATAGATATAATCCACACCGCCAGTTTTGTATCCTTTAAAAATGTAATCTTCATCGTAACCAAAGGCCGTAATGAAAATGATCGGGATGTCTTTCAATTTATCCCTTTCATAAATTATAGTGGCCGTATCAAAGCCATTTAGGTCGGGCATTTGAACATCCATCAGTATAAGGGAGAAGTCCTGTTCTTTCAATAAAACCTTTAATGCTTCCCGACCTGAATTGGCTTTTACAATTGTATAGTTGTCTTTTTCAAAAATTGCTTCAATAGAATAAAGGTTATCCTCCCTATCGTCAACGAGAAGGATTTTTATATCCGATTTCCGCAAGAGGTTTTGCGCAACTACTGGTTTCGTATTCACGATCTTGTCCATACTCGTTATTTATTTATATAACCAAACTCTCATTAATGACAGCAGCTGATCAATTTTAAGCGGTTTCGTGATATAATCGGAAGCACCGGCTTCTATGCATTTTTCTCTGTCACCTTTCATGGCCTTAGCTGTAACGGCAATTATCGGCAGTGTTGTATTCTTGTGCTCCCGTCTGATTTTTTGTGTTGTTTCATATCCATCCATTTCCGGCATCATGATATCCATTAACACCATATCAATATCCGTTTTTTCAGTGAGGATGTTCATCGCCTCTTGCCCGCTTTCCGCGGTAATTGTTTGAATATTGTACTTCTCAAATGCCGTTGTCAATGCAAATAGATTGCGCACATCGTCGTCTACAACAAGTACCTTTTTATTCGCCAGCACATCATTCTTTGAACGAAGATTTTCGATGAGCTTTCTCTTTTCCGGCAAAAGATCCTTGTGACTAACGTGTAACAGCAACACGGTTTCTTCCAGCAAAAGATCAAGAGAATTTACATCCTTAAGCAAAATGCGATTAGCGTGTTGCTTGAGTTTCATTCTGTCTCTTGGCGCAAAATCTTTGGCTGAATAAATGATGACCGGTGTCATCCGCACTTTTTTTATTGCACTTATTTCGGTTACGAATTTAAGACCGTCAATGTCCGGTAACATATAGTCTACAATGATACAGTCATATTCGTTCTCCCTGATAAGATCAAGAGCTTTTACTCCTCTGTCGGTAATTTCCATACTTATTAGCTCGCCGTTATCCAAAATTTTTGCGACTTGTGATGAATCCAATTCGTTGTCCTCAACTATCAATAGTTTTTTTGGCTTGCGCTTGTTGTACTCAACAATATCCGTGTACAACACATTCAATGCTTCCGTGCTCAGTGGCTTTAAATGGAAGCTTCTTGCTCCACGTTGCATGGCCAATAAATAATTCTCTTCACCGGAAATCAGGTGCACAGGAATATGCCTGAAGTTGACATCATTTTTGAACAGGTCGAGTATCCGCCACCCGCTGGCATCGGGCAATTTTACATCCAGGGTGATGGCGATGGGATTGTATTTGTTAGTGAGATCGAATACTTCACTGAAGTTGGTTGCTACAACCGCCTTGAGCTCTTTATCATGAGCCTTATCCAACATGATCTTGGCAAAATTGATATCGTCTTCGACGATCAGCACTACTTTGTCTGTGGTAAGAATATTATTCCTGTCATCTCCAACTTCATTAATGATCTCACTAAACACATCCAGGTCGTCACTCACTTTAATAGTCGGTACAGATTGCAAGCTGATGTCGTCAGTATTGCTGACGCTTTCGGCTAACTTATATTCACTCACCTTGCGACTACTTTGTTTTTCTCTCCTGGTCGTGATAGCTGGGTTGTATTCGATAGGGAGAAAGAGCGTGAATGTGCTTCCGGAACCTACTTCACTCGATAGCTCAATAGAACCCCCCAACAGATCTGCTAGCCCACGGCTGATCGATAGCCCCAGGCCGGTGCCGCCGTATTTTCTACTGGTTGATCCTTCAGCTTGTTGGAATGCCTCAAAGATGATGCTCTGCTTGTCTCTAGGGATACCAATGCCCGTATCTTTGATTTCAAATGCAACCACACGTTTAGCCGTATCTAAATTTGGATTACCATATTTCCAGTTGTGATTGGCCTCATAGATGCGCAACTTGACGTCGCCCTTTTCTGTAAACTTGAACGCGTTGGAAAGAAGATTCTTAAGAATTTGATTGAGCCGTTGAGCATCTGTTTCCAAGCTATCGGGCAATTTTTCATCCATCTCGATACTGAATCGTAAATTCTTGCTTTCGGAAATATGCCTGAATGTTGTTTGAACGAACGCCGTGATCTCATGAAAGCGCAGGTTAACAAAATCAGTTGAAATATATCCAGATTCAATTTTCGACAGGTCGAGAATATCGTTGATGAGCTGGATCAAATCATCGCCGCAGCTATGAATCGTCTTTGCATAATTAACTTGTTTGTCAGTTAGGTTACCATCCGAGTTTTCGTAAAGTTGCTGTGCCAGGATCAGTAACGAATTGAGCGGCGTGCGCAACTCGTGCGACATATTTGCAAGGAATTCTGATTTATATTTCGAGGTTAGTTGTAATTGTTCTGCTTTTTCTTCCAGTGATCTTCTTGCTTCCTCTACTTCTTTGTTCTTAGCCTCAACTTCTTCTTTCTGTTTTACCAGCAGATGGGCTTTATCCTGTAATTCTTCATTCGCTCTTCTTAATTCCTCTGTCAACGATTGAGATTGTTCAAGCAAGCCCTCAGTTCTTGAATTGGCTTCAAGAGTGTTCAACACAATGCCGATACTTTCTGTCAACTGGCTAAGGAAGTCAAGGTGTATTTCACTAAAGCTATCAAATGAGGCGAGCTCGATTACGGCTTTTATTTCTTTTTCGAAGAGGACCGGCAAAACGATCAGATTTGCAGGCGATGCCTTTCCCAGTCCGGAACCGATCTTAAAATAATTTTTTGGAACGCTCGATAAAAGGATACGCCTCTTTTCCAAGGCACACTGACCAACCAATCCTTCTCCCAATGAAAACTCTTTTTCTTTTTTTACTTCTTCGCCATAGGCATATGCAGCAAATAGTTTCAATTTTTGATTAGTGGAATTTTCAACTTGCTCCAAAATATAGAACATACCTTTTTGCGCATTCACCACCTGGGCCAACTCTGACAGGATCCTGTGTGTTACCGTGTTGAGATCTTTTTGTCCCTGGAGCATCTGCGTGAATTTTGCAAGGTTTGACTTTAACCAATCCTGCTCCTGGTTACGAAGTGTTGTCTGCTTAAGGTTCGCGATCATCTGGTTGATGGTGTCTTTCAATTCTTCTACCTCGCCTTTTGCTTCAACACGTATCATCTGCGTCAGATCTCCTTTTGTTACGGCCGAAGCTACTTCTGAAATTGCACGAACTTGTGTTGTCAGGTTTTCTGCAAGCTGGTTTACGTTTTCTGTAAGATTTTTCCAGATGCCCGATGCACCCGGCACACTAGCCTGGCCTCCCAATCTTCCTTCTACACCCACTTCACGGGCAACCGTAGTTACCTGGTCGGCAAACACTGCCAGCGTGTCGATCATCTCATTAATGGTTTCTGTTAGCTGGGCGACCTCGCCGCGCGACACAATAGAAAGTTTTTGTTTCAAATTGCCAGTTGCTACGGCAGTTACCACTTTCGCAATTCCCCGCACCTGGTTTGTCAGGTTAGAACCCATCATGTTCACGGAATCTGTCAGATCCTTCCACGTCCCGGCAACACCCTGTACCTCTGCTTGTCCACCAAGTTTTCCCTCTGTTCCCACTTCACGTGCGACTCTTGTTACTTCAAATGCAAATGAGTTCAGCTGGTCCACCATCGTGTTGATGGTATTTTTTAGATCGAGGATTTCACCTTTCACATCAATGGTTACTTTCTTCGTCAAGTCGCCTGATTGCACAGCCTTCGTCACCTCAGCAATATTTCTTACCTGTGACGTAAGGTTACCGGTCATGTGATTTACCGAGTCAGTCAGATCTTTCCATGTGCCGGCAACACCAGGAACGAATGCCTGCCCCCCCAATTTTCCATCCGTACCTACTTCACGGGCCACTCTTGTTACCTCTGATGCAAATGCGCGGAGCTGATCCACCATGGTGTTCAGCGTTTCCTTCAATTGTAAAATTTCACCGCGTACGTCCACGGTGATTTTTTTACTCATATCACCATTTGCGACGGCAATGGCGACTTCGGCGATGTTACGAACCTGTGCCGTGAGATTGCCGGCCATCTGATTCACTGAGTCCGTGAGATCTTTCCACGTACCACCCACGCCCGGAACGTGCGCTTGTCCGCCAAGCTTCCCTTCTGTACCCACCTCACGAGCCACACGGGTTACTTCCGATGCAAATGCACGCAGCTGTTCCACCATCGTATTGATGGTGTTTTTCAATTCAAGGATTTCACCTTTAACATCCACCTCAATTTTTCTCGAAAGGTCTCCGTTGGCCACAGCCGTTGTTACTTCTGCAATGTTTCTCACTTGTGATGTAAGGTTGGAGGCCATTTTATTTACAGAGTCAGTAAGGTCTTTCCAAAGGCCCTCCACACCGGGCACATCAGCTTGTCCCCCCAACTTACCTTCTGAACCAACTTCACGAGCAACACGAAACACCTCTGAACCGAATGAGTTCAATTGGTCAACCATCGTGTTGATGGTATTTTTCAGTTCAAGGATTTCACCTTTTACATCCACGGTAATTTTTCTTGACAGGTCACCTTTTGCAACCGCTGTCGTCACTTCTGCAATATTTCTTACTTGTCCCGTCAGGTTTGACGCCATTTGGTTTACAGAATCAGTCAAGTCTTTCCATGTACCACCTACTCCTTGCACTTTCGCCTGTCCGCCAAGTTTACCCTCTGTACCAACTTCAAGGGCGACACGGGTAACCTCTGATGCAAAAGAGTTCAACTGGTCCACCATCGTGTTGATCGTATTCTTCAATTCAAGAATTTCTCCTTCTACATTCACCGTAATTTTCTTAGAGAGGTCTCCGTTCGCCACGGCTGTCGTTACTTCGGCAATATTTCTTACCTGCGCAGTAAGATTGGATGCCATCTGATTTACTGATTCAGTCAGGTCTTTCCATGTGCCACCCACATCCTGCACCTTTGCTTGTCCGCCAAGCTTTCCTTCGGTACCTACTTCCAGTGCCACACGTGTTACTTCGGATGCAAAGGAGTTTAGCTGGTCCACCATGGTATTGATGGTATCCTTCAATTCAAGAATTTCTCCTCTTACATCCACCGTGATTTTTCTCGACAGGTCGCCTCTCGCCACGGCCGTCGTTACTTCTGCGATATTTCTTACCTGGCCTGTAAGGTTCGAAGCCATTTGATTTACCGAATCAGTCAAATCTTTCCATACACCACCGACTCCTTTCACCGTTGCCTGGCCACCTAGTTTTCCTTCGCTACCTACTTCTCTTGCTACACGCGTAACTTCCGCAGAGAATGAATTCAGCTGATCCACCATTGTGTTGATGGTATTCTTTAATTCAAGAATTTCTCCTTTTACATCCACCGTAATTTTTCTTGACAGGTCGCCGCGTGCAACCGCAGTGGTTACTTCGGCGATATTTCTTACCTGGCCGGTGAGGTTGGATGCCATTTGATTCACCGAATCAGTGAGATCTTTCCATGTACCGGCTACACCTTTTACCTCAGCTTGTCCGCCAAGTTTTCCATCCGTACCGACTTCCCTTGCAACACGGGTCACTTCCGATGAAAAAGAATTCAACTGGTCCACCATCGTGTTGATCGTATTCTTCAACTCCAAAATTTCTCCCTGTACATCCACTGTAATTTTTTTGGAGAGGTCACCCTTGGCAACCGCGGTTGTCACTTCCGCAATATTTCGCACTTGCGCCGTGAGATTGCCAGCCATTTGGTTTACCGAGTCAGTCAGATCCTTCCATACACCCGCAACGCCCTTTACTTTTGCCTGTCCTCCCAACTTACCTTCTGATCCTACTTCGCGAGCCACCCGAGTTACCTCCATCGAGAAAAGGTTCAGCTGTTTCACCATGTCATTAACTTCCTTGGCAATTTTTGCAAACTCTCCCTGTAGAACGTGATCGCCAATTTTAAGCGGCATTTCCTGCGACAAATTTCCTTTTGCCACCGAACTGATAACGTGTGCTATTTCAATGGTTGGATAAACCAGGTCAGAAATCAAACTATTGATTGAATCAGCACCGGCGCTCCATGAGCCCCTGGCATACCTTGGCAGCACGACCCTGTGATTCAACCGGCCGTGTTTTCCGATCGTATTTCTTGCCAGGGTTAATTCTTCAACCAGGATTTGATTCAGTGAGATGATGTCATTTAAAGTATCACAAATTTTTCCCGTTATCCCGGATTTATCAACAGGCATCCGAACAATAAAATTTCCGTTTCTTATTTCTGATAACACGCGCAAAAGTTCACGTGTGTCCAGTTCATGATCAAAACCATTTGCCGTAGTTGTTTCTTTCTGCTTTCCATTTTTTCCATTGGCCTTTGCGGTGGTACGACCTGAAGACCCATTCGTGCGGGCCGTGGTTATTGCAATCTTTTTTCCTTTAGCCCCAGGGATCAGTTGGGTGGTCATGCTAACAGGAATAGGCGACTCGGATGAAGCCTTACTTTTTTTCTTCATTTTACTAGTTTAAGAGGGTATACAATTTTTATGATAAAGGGACATGAATTACCATGTTTATTGTTGGAACGATTCGGGAATTGGAGTGAAAGCCGGCCTGTAAATTATATAGGAATTGCCTACCTTTAATCACGGTCTTATATTATATGTAAACATTGTGCCACACCCTCAAAACCAGGAAAAAAAAACCTCGCACGGGCCTGCTTCCCAATTGATTCTGCTCGGAGAGGATGATTTTGATGATGAAGAGTTATTGAAAGAACTATTCTCGTCGGTTGATGGTTCCTTTTCGTTGATATTTATGAATAATGGGAAAAAGCTGGTTGATCACCTGCACTCAATTCCTGATAACCATTTGCCCTGCCTCCTTATACTTGATTATAACATGCCTGAACTCAATGGGGAGGAAATTTTGAAAGAGTTAAAAAGAGACCCGAGATATGCCCATATACCTAAAATAATTTGGACCACTTCGCAAAATGACGCCTATAGAAAAAGATGTCTTGAGGCTGGTGCCAACGATTACATCGTTAAGCCTACAAAAGTAAAAGATCTGTTCGAGACAATACGCTATATGGTCTCCTTCTGTTGACAAGTGGAAAATTTTCTACACTCTCAATCAATTTACAATTGTTAGTGGAATATTCTCACAGGTAAATTTCCGAGGTGATGATAACAATTCGGGTGATGAATTCCCTTCGGCGAATGCTTATTTTAGCTTTATGGATGAAGAGAAAGATAAACTTGAGCAATCCATGAACGAGGTTAAGCCCGGCGAAGAAAAATTTTACGATTTCATCGAAGCTGCTGCTCATGATCTGCAAGCTCCGTTGCGAAAATTGTCTGTATTGGTGGAAAGAGTTTTTACAAAAAATGAAAATGAGTTTGATGAAAGGGCACAGGAACACATTCGCCGTATTGAGGCTTGTGTTGATGAAATGAGATCGTTGATCAATCACTTGCTGGAATTGACACAAATGAATGTTGCAACAATTACTTATGAACCGTGTGATCTAAATATGATCGCGGATGAAACGCTGGACGCTTTGCGAGAAGAAATTAATCACGAAAAATTTTCTGTTCACTTTCATTCATTGCCCGTTGTTCATGGCAATAGCTTTCAGTACAAACAATTATTTAGAAATTTGATTGAGAACGCTGTCAAATTCCGTAAAAAAAATATCATATCTGAAATTGAAGTGTTAAGCGAAGTAATAAGTGAGGTAGATAAAACCTTGTTCAATCTTGCTCGTAACAAAAAATATTATCGAATCGAAATCCGTGACAATGGCGTGGGCTTTAACCAGGCAAATGCCGAAAAGATATTTGAACCTTTTGTGCGCTTGAATCCAAAGTCCGAGTACCAAGGCAACGGCTTGGGGCTTTTTATCTGCAAAAAGATTGTTACGAATCATCATGGAATCATTTATGCAGAGGCAAATGAGAAAGAAGGTGCACGATTTGTAGTAATTTTACCTGAAATTCCCTAGCGATACATGATAAAAGGAAATCAAGTCCGTATTGCTGTTGTTGACGATGATGAAGATGATTTTTTCATCATTAGTGATTATATTAAAGATATCGAAGGAGCAAATCTTGTAGTAGAATGGATCAGCAATTATCAAACGGCAATTGAAAAGATCAAAGCCGCAGCCTATCATCTTTATTTTGTTGATTACCGGTTAGGGAATGAAACGGGCCTGGAACTCCTCCAGGAGGTTGCAGCTATGCAACTCGATCAGCCCATTGTTTTACTTACAGGTAAAGGAAATAAATCCATCGACATTAGGGCTATGCAAAGCGGCGCTACAGATTATCTTGTGAAATCGGATCTGAACGCCGAAAAACTGGAGCGATGCATCCGCTACTCACTCGACAGAGCCGCCTCTTTGCGAGAACTGAAGGAAAGGGAAAATAAATATCGTAACCTGTTCAAAGGATCAAAGGATGCTGTTTTTATTGCAGATGAGAATTTATTTTTTTCAGAGTGTAACCAGGCGGCAACGGCCTTATTTGGTCTTGATAATAGCGAACTGTTGCACCACAGTTTACTCGAATTTATCAACGAGGAATCTCAAAAAGAAGGAACTATTCAATTATTGAGAAGTGGACAAGAATTCAGCGATCTCGAAATTCAAATTCGGACACATAATGAAGAAATAAAACTTTGCCTGCTTTCGGTTTCCTTCCAAAAAAATTCTCATCCTCACCATCGGATTCACGGAATTATTCACGACATAACCAACATCAAAAAGGCCGAGCTGGCAAATGTCCAGGCTCAGAAACTTGCAGCTAATGAACGGTTGATCCGGATCCTGGCCCACGAAATAAGAAATCCTTTGAATAATATTACACTTGCTGTTGAACAATTGCAGACACCCACAGAGGACACCAAGAAGCAAAAATATCTGATAGATATTGTACAACGAAACTCGACAAGAATAAACAGGATCATTACTGAGTTACTTGATCTGACCAGACCACTGGAATTGAAATTTGAAAAACATGCTTTACAGGAAATATTGGACGAAAGTCTTTTATTGGCCAGTGACAGGATCAATTTGCAAAACATCCGCGTGGAAAAAAATTATCCCGATTCTCCCATCGAAATAGACGCGGATAAATCAAAATTAACAATTGCGTTTACTAACTTAGTGATAAATGCGATCGAGGCCATGGAAATAGATAAAGGAGAGCTGGCCGTGTCGATTTCTGCCTTGCCTAATGCTTACAGTGTTTCTATTCGTGACAATGGCAAAGGAATTCCTGAAGAGTATCTTCCAAAATTGTTTGAGCCATTCTTCACATCCAAAAAAAATGGTACCGGCCTCGGACTCGCAGCATGTTATTCTATTATTGAATCACACAAAGGAACCATTCATGTAGAAAGCAAGGTGGACAGGGGAAGCAATTTTACTGTGAACTTCAATCGCTAATTTTCATTGTTAATACAGACGGTCAGCTAAGGATCGCTCTTCAGCGCTTCGGACACGCCCCGATCAAGGCACCAAAAATCTTGGTGGCTATTACGGGAAATTGAGTTGTCTGCTTACGCCTTTCTTTTTTTAACTAACAACAGCATAACAATACCAAATACAAGAGCTAAGGCACCCATCCAGAGATTCATGTTGTGGGATAAAGACTTTTGATATAAAACTGTATCATTCCTGGTGATAAATCCATAGATCAACAGGATTGCACCAAAAATGGAGAACATCAGCCCAATGGGAATTTTTATATCTAGCATAAAATAATATTTTACCAGAATAAAATGGATAGAATAACAAAAAGCACCAAAACAAATGCGGCCAAGACATTGGTTCGTTTATACCATACAATGTTTTCTTCGCTGATCCGTGGAGTTAGCGAATAAACCAAGCCTTTTAGTTCCTCATCTGTTTTCGTTCGTGTTGTGACCAAAGAAACAGAAACAGTGATGAGTGTTGCAGAGCCACACGCAAAAATCGCCGTCCAGAAACTCTGTGCCATTTCCACCGGGTAAGTATGGATAACACCCAGCCAGCCGCCTTTTACCAATGTGGTAGCTCCTGCAGGCGCTGTAAGACCGTGATGAGTTAGAGCAATTAAGAAACCGAACAACAGGCCCAGGAACGCAGCATTCCCGGTGCTTCTCTTCCAAAACATGCCGAGGAATATTACCGCAAACAACGGTGCGTTGATCATCGAAAAAATGGTTTGAAGAAAATCCATGATGTTTCCAAACAAACCGGCAAGATAAGCTGCAGCAATACTGACGAGCACGCCAAAAATGGTTGCCATCCTTCCTACACGCAAATAATGTTTAGCATCGGCCGCTTTATCATTTGTGGCTGGCCGGATATAGCTTTGATAGATATCGTAAGTCCAAACGGTATTGAATGCGGACACATTACCTGCCATACCCGACATGAATGAGGCAAGCAATGCTGTAATGCCCACGCCTAACACGCCCGCGGGCAAATAATGCTTCAGCAGCATGATGATGGTTAAATCATAATTAGGCTTACCATTTTCCATGATGCTGAATCCTGATCCGTTATTTATCAATACCAATGCAGCGATGCCGGGAACGATGATCAAAAAAGGGATAAACATTTTCGGAAGGGCCCCGATAAGCGGCGTTTTACGCGCAGCAATAGTCGATTCGGCGGCCATCGCTCTCTGCACGATGAGGAAGTTGGTACACCAATAACCAAATGAAAGCACAAATCCGAGGCCCACAGCAATGCCATACCATTCTACTCCCAACGGGTTGCCACTGGCAGAACCGGTGTATTTCCATGTTGTCGTCAACGTATCGGGGGCAAAGCCCTTTGAAGTGGCAATCGGAGCCAATCCTTCTTTCAAGCCACTCCAGCCTCCTAATTCCATTAAAGCAAGAATCACTATTGGTAGTAGCCCGATCAAAATGATGAAGAATTGAAGCACCTCGTTGTAGATCGCCGAGGACAACCCACCCAAATAAGTATAAGCAAGAACAATGGCGGCAGACAGCCACAGGCTCACATTAAAATTCCAACCCAACACCTTCTCCATCAATAAGGCCAACGCATACATTGAAATGCCTGAAGCAAGAATAGTCATCACAGCAAATAAAATTGCATTGAGCGCACGAGTTTTTTCATCGAAGCGCAATTTTAAAAATTCAGGTACAGACCTGGCTTTCGAGCCATAATAAAACCGCATCATAAAAACGGCAAGGAAAACCATGGCCGGGATGGCACCGACCCAATAAAAGTGAGTAGTCAGCATTCCATATTTCGCACCCGAACCCGTCATGCCCATTACTTCCAATGCGCCCAAATTGGTGGAAATAAAAGCCAAACCGGTTACCCATGCAGGAAGCGAACGGCCTGCCTCGAGAAATTGCTTCGCATCCTTCATGTACTTACGCAAGAACCATCCAATGCCTAACACGAAGACGAAGTAGATTATCATGATGATATAGTCTATCAGGTGCAGTTGGACTTCCATGGTAAATTTTATGTTTTGAGTTTGAAATTCCAGAATCTTCTTAATCTGATTCGACGAGGCACGGATAACTCTGCCATATCAATGACCACTCTGCTGGGAAAAATCCTCATGTTTGCGTCGGTGTTTTTTTCTTGAGTACCTGAAAGCAACTACCATTATGGATGAGGATACTAAAGTAATCCTTTGTCGCAAGTGTATTTATCACAGTGGCTTCAGTTTGACAGGAATTATAGTGAAAGATAACAGATAATAGTGAACATAAGACTTTCCACGCCGTTGATCAATTCAATTAGTTCTTATCTTAAAGCAAACAAATAATTATAAAGGACGCTGCGTCCACTGGCTTTTCTTTTCGACCTCAATGGAACAATGATCAACGACATGCCCTATCACATTTCTGCCTGGCATCGTATCATGAATGAACTTGGCGCTAACATCAGCCTGGAAAGGATGAAAGAAGAATGCTACGGCAAAAACCATGAAGTGATTGAAAGAATATTTCCCGGACGATTTACGGATGCGGAAAAAACAAAAATGAGCATTAGGAAGGAAAGACAATATCAGAAAGATTTCAGACCTCATTTAAAGCTCATCGACGGCTTGGAAAAATTTTTAGCGGACAGTGGCCGGGCCGGAATAAAATTGGGCATTGGTTCGGCCGCCATCATGATCAATATTGACTTTGTGCTGGACGGCCTGAGCATTCGCAAATATTTTGAGGCTATTGTAAGTGCGGATGATGTGACGAAGAGCAAACCAAATCCGGAAACCTGGCTAAAGTGCGCAGACAAAATTAACCTACCTCCCCATAATTGTCTGGTTTTTGAAGATAGTCCCAAAGGGGCGGAGTCTGCATTGAATGCAGGCATGAGATCCCTTATTATTACCACACTGCATAAAAAAGACGAGTTTGGTAATTATAAAAATGTAATTGGGTTTATTGATGATTATAATTGTATTGTACTAGATCATTTTAACCAATCAGTGATAATGTAAAGAAATGGAGATTCATATTATTTGCCTGACGTTTCAAAATAAAAGTGAAACGCATCGGGCTTTTACATAAAAACAAGGCCAGTCATTGTTATCACAAACATGCACTGCATACTAACGATTACTGCGAGGTTAGAAAACTGTTTTGATAACGACCGGCCCTTCTGATTGTCCATAGGTCAAACTTGATTGAAGAATCATTACATTTTCAACAATCACTTTCAGTACA
>VBAQ01000105.1:11548-16029 GCA_005883765.1 Bacteroidota bacterium | reverse complement strand
TCCAGGCTCTTTGCTGAGCGATTGCAACATTTCCCGAGCCCTTTGCACTCGACCAGCCTGTGGGATTATACACCGGAGCTCCTGTTGGATTTCCATTCGCGTCTGCGGGATAGACTACTTCCACTTGGGTGGCATCGTCATAAGCCTGTGGTGCGATCATCCATCGACGTACATCAAAATACCGTGAATCTTCAAAGGCTAATTCAATTCGACGTTCATTCCGATAGCGATTTATCAGCGCCTGGCCGCTTTCAGTTATGTCAGGCATATAGGCCCTTTTGCGGATCATGTTAATATATTGTTTTGCTTCTGTTTCTTGTCCTAAACCCAGGCAAGCTTCGGCATAGTTCAGTAAAATTTCAGTGTACCGAATATACCGCCAGGGCTGCACCTGTTTTACAAATTGTGATTCTATTGTGGGATCAATAAACTTTTTCATGTAGTAGCCGGTATATGTTCCGTTCCAATCCTCAAGCGGGCCATTTCTTGTATCCAAACCTGCAAGAATACTTCCGTCTGGCTTTTTATAAAAACCTGTTTGTACAACACCTATGGCATCTCTGACTTTAGCAGCATTATCATTGCGTGGCCTCCATACAGCGCCATCGTAATTGATAGAAGCATAAAAACGAGGATCGCGGTTGACATAAGGGGCCGCTTTATGTGCAGAATTAGTCCAATCAAATTTACTTCCATCCGCCATTTCATACGCATCTGCCATTTGGCCATTGGGAGTGTTACTGCCCCAACCGTGCCATCCATTAGGATTTTGATATAAACCGGGATTATAACCATCCCAATTCTCATCGATGTTGGCAGTGAAATAACGAACGAAAATATCTTCGGAGGTTTCCATGGACAGGAAGATGTTTGAATAATTTTTTGTAGCCTCCTCGGGTGTAGAAGGAGCAGGTTGATATAAACTATACAGATTTAAGTCGATAACAGCTTTGGCGGCATCTTTTGCTGCTTGCCAGCGTGCAGTTCTATCTCCTCCAACGTAACCAATAAGCTCTTTATTAGGATAAGAACCGGCCCAGGAGCCGTCGCTGTTATATAAGTCACTGGCAGCCTCCAGTAGTACTCTTGACTTCAAAGCAAGTGCTGCACCTTTTGTAGCCCGCCCTTTATTATTACCCGAATAAGAAAGCGAGAGCAGGTTTGCAGCGGAATCGAGATCAGATACGATAAACTTGATGCCGTTTTCATAGGAGTCTCTTGGCACATTGAAATCATCTGTTAATCCAAATGTTCTTTTGATGATCGGGACTCCTCCATACATGGATACCAGGTTATGATATAAATACGCTCTTAAGAAATGGACCTCACCTTTCATTCGATTTTTATCCGAAGGATTATCAAAAGGCGCAGCATCTATTTTTTCAAAGAACAGGTTGGTACTTCTTACAAATTTGTACACCCATATCCAATTCATCTCTCTTTGTCTGTTTCCTGTCCAGAAGTTTATGTCAAATATGCTTAGATCACTTGGGGTTATCAAACTTTTAGTTACGTTACTCGAACCAAAATCAGCATTGTACATCGTCTCGTCGACCATTGACGACATCATGATATTACTAAATCCATGAGGGATTCCCAGGTAGATGTTGTTGATATACGCCTGTATCAGGGAGGGATCTTTCCACACAGCCTCATCAGAATACTTATCTAAGGGCTGCACATTCATAAAATCTTTTTTACACGAAGAGATCGCTACCACCGCGATCGCAACCGTAAGTATGTCATATATTCTTTTCATATTGATCAAATTTTATTATTAGAAAGTAACCGAGATGCCAACATTGATAATTTTTTGTATGGGGTAGCTTTGTCCACTTATACCTACACCCCCGCCTGTTGGGCTGTTCGTATCCCCATAAGCTTGCTCGGGATCAAAGTCTTTCATGTTGGGACTCCAGGTGAGGAAGTTGTATGCATTGACATACACACGCAAACTCTGGATCTCTGCTTTCTTTATTAATGAAGTAGGAAGACTGTAGCCAATCTCAAAATTTTTGAGGCGTATGTAATCCGTTTTGTATATCCAATATGTATTGCCCTGTCCTATCCAATATTCATTACCGCGATTGAATGTACGTGGACCAGGCGCATCAGGGTTTTGAGTTGTCCATCGTTGGTCAGCAAACGATTTCAGAAAATTTCCAATTTCCCCGGACTCTGTACTAATATATCTGATACCTCCAAATGCTCCCTGGAATAGTCCGGAAATATCAAAGCCTTTATACCGAAGATTGAAAGTTATCCCTCCTGTAAAACGTGGGAGATTTGATTTATAAAGCCTGATTTGATCATTCGCATCAATTTTTCCATCACCATTGTAATCTTCAAATATCACATCACCGCCCCTGGCACCGGCCAGATGCGGATATTTATTCACAGCATCCTGGTCTCGGAAAATGCCGATAGCTTTATAGAACAATTGGCTGCCTATCGGATAACCTGTCGATTTTTGATAATCAGGAGCACCTGCGGGTTCGTCCCAAAAATCAATGCGGTTTTTTTGATAACCTCCATTTACACCGACCTGGTAAGTTAATTCACCAGCCCGGTCATTGTAATTGATTTCGAAATCAAAACCGCGGTTAGATACTTTTCCAATATTTTCTCTGGGAGGCGTGAATCCAGCGGTATAAGGAATAGAGGCGTTTCTCTGCAAAAGAATATCGGATCTTTTATAAACAAAATAATCTGCTGTAACGGATAATTTATTATCAAGGAATGTAGCATCAAATCCGATATTTTTTTGAATGGCTGTTTCCCACGTCACGTTCGGATTAGGCACCCTTGTTTCATACAATGCCGGATTAATGATATTGCCATTAGTAACAAATGGAAGCGGGCCATTCCAGCTTTGCGCTCTTATTCCCCCGATATCATACGTAGACAAATAGTTCCACTCTTCAATCTGATCATTCCCTGTTTGGCCCCAGGAAGCTCGGATCTTCATGGAATTAATAAAAGCAATATTGTCCTTCCAGAAATCTTCCTCAGAGATTTTATAGCCAACAGAAATTCCCGGGAAAAAACCGAACCGTTTGTTCTCCGGAAAAATGTAGGAACCCTGGTAACGCCAGACAAATTCTGCCAGATACCTGTCCTTGTATCCATAATTTACTCTTCCGAAATAATTCAATCGAGCTTGTTCAAAGCCGGAACCACTGTTTGACATATATTGATCCTGTGCGCCTGCAAAGAGCTGATCCAATATGGGTGAAAAAAAGTTTTGCCTGTACGCAGTGAAATTGTCACCCTTGCCGGTGATCTTTTCCACGCCGACAAGGAATTTAATATCATGAATGGAAGAGAATTTAGTTTCATAATTTATCAAGCCGTTCAATAAAATATTCTGATTATCATTCAAGGTTTCTCTCAAGGCTGGACTTGAAAATCCTTTCTGAGTTTTGGAAAGACCACTTGAATTGCGATCTACACCATTCCATGAATACAAATACCATGGTGTTTGCCATAGCTTATGAAAATTAAAAGCTTTATCAATGGCAGCATTGCCGGTAACAGATAAACCGCGTACCCAGGGAATTTTTATATTGATCTTTCCATTGGTGTTTACTACATACCATTTGTCGTGGTCATAACCTGTTGCTTTTGTACTTACGACCACAGGGTTGTCACCGTATTCAATATCGGGTCCTGGCTCACCGGTGGGCCAGTAAGCGGTCTCATTCGGTTTACCACGCATAACCATTCTAAAAATGTTGCCTGCAGAGCGTACAGGAAAATTTCGGTCCTCCAGTCTCGCTGCAACATCAAATCCAAGACTGACATACTTATTGATACTTCCGTCTAGATTAGTTCTGATGTCATACTGATTATATTTTGTACCGCTGTTATAATAATAGCCTTGCTGGGATCTGCTTGACAGAGACACGAAGTAGCGCATGACCTCACTCCCGCCATTCAAAGAAACATTTGCGTAATTCTGGGCGGACCAAGGTCTCAACACTCCTTTGAACCAATCTGTATTTGGGTAGGCCCACGGATCACTACCGTCCTGGTATTTCTTGATTTCCTCGGAAGTATATTTAGGAGCTCTTCCCGCATATTCATTGATCTCATTGAGCATGGTCGCGTAGGTAGCTGCATCAGCCATTTCGGGCAATCTTGTTGGACGGCCCCATCCTTGATTAAAGCTGGCAGTAATAGTGGGTTTTCCGGTTTTACCTCTCTTAGTAGTTATCAGGATCACTCCGTTGGCAGCCTGCGCTCCATATATTGCAGCGGAAGCATCTTTTAATATGGAAATGCTTTCAATAGTGCTGGGATCGATCCTATCTAACGAGCGGCCCGGTACCCCATCAACAATTACTAACGGATTATTATTCCCGAGTGTATTGATGCCGCGGATTCTTATAATAGATCCATCGTATCCAGGCTCGCTGCTCGGAGTAACCGTAACCAAACCAGGGAGCCGGCCTCCCAAACTGTTACTGACATTGGTGCTG
>VBAQ01000105.1:0-11514 GCA_005883765.1 Bacteroidota bacterium | reverse complement strand
ATTTAATTATTTCCGATCCCTTTACGGCCGAAACTGATCCTGTGAGGGTAGCTTTTTTTGCAGTACCGTAACCGACAACGACCACCTCATTCAGTCCCTTGATCTCTTCAGCAAACTGGACCTCGATAAATGAGCGATTGTTTATGTTGACCTCTCTTGGAGGAAGCCCAACATATGAAAAGATCAGCACGCCATTTCCAGAAGGAACTTCGAGTGAATACTTGCCCTCAGAATTAGTCTGGGTAGCATTATGTGTTCCTTTCAGTGAAACCGTTACGGCCACTAAAGGTTCACCGTTTGAGTTTTTTACTATTCCGGCTACAGGTTTATTTTGCGCAAACGCATTCTGTGAACAAAACTGGAGAATGAAAAGTAAAATGACAGCGGTGGCGGCTTTTTGTGCAAAACAAGCGAAAGTTGCATCAAGCGCTTTATAACAATGCAATCCTTCTTTTTTCAGTTTTCTTCTCATAAAAAAGATCAGTTTTTTGATTGTTGAATTTTGGTTTCGAACATACAGGTAATATCAAAAAAAGATATCGCATAAATTTTGTTAGGAAATAGGAGAGTAAATCGTTCTTTGCGAAACTGAACCAACGGCGATGCCATCATTATATTGAGAAGTGGCCCCGGTGGATTTGCTCTTGAAAAATTATTCTTTTGTTGACGTGAAGTACGTGGATCGCCTATGATGCCGGCGATTAGAAACAAACATTGTAGGTCGCTTTTCAACCCGAAATGGCAAAACAATCTCATAAGCAGTATCGTTTAATTATGAATGGTGCGACCGTTTTCTTATGCCGACAAATTCAACCGTTCTGTTTATTATATCCGAAAAGGAAATGGCCCCTTAAAAAAATATTCTGAATTTTCATTGGGGAAGGTCAAAGAAGCAATCCACTGGTGTATAAAAGCCTGCCTCGCCTGTTAAGAAATAATACTTGTATTTTTTACACTTATTAGTGAAATAAAAATAAGAAGATTTTTTTAATAATGAACAAAATCTTTTTAGACATATGCCTTAAAAAAATATAATTGTTAGTTTTACAATTAAATTTGATTTATGATCTTTTCGCATAGACTGGGCTGCGTTGGTTCGATGATAAGATTCGAATAGAAAAGATGCAATGGACGCGATGACCAAAGTTGGTTTGATTGTTTTTTGAGTTTTCTTTATTACTTTGACTCTTATTGTATATTAATCACCTATGACAAAGTACTCGAGTCAGTCAAAACTTCTAGCTGCTATTGACTGTATAATTTTTGGATTTGATGGCCAGGAACTCAAAATATTATTGATCAAACGTGGGTTTGAACCCAAACGTGGTCAGTGGAGTCTTATGGGAGGGTTTATAAAGAAAAATGAAGGCCTCGAAGAGGGCGCTGTCCGGATATTGAATCAGTTAACAGGCCTGGAGGGAATTTATCTTGAACAATTATACGCCTTCGGCGAGCCGGGCCGCGATCCCATCGAGCGAACCATATCAGTGGCCTATTTTGCCCTGATTGATATTCATCAATATGAAAACCAGTTGAGCCGTGAATATCACGCCGAATGGTTTAACCTGACTAAATTTCCCAGGCTTATTTTCGATCATAATAATATGGTCGAAATGGCAAAGGAAAAGTTGCGCTATAAAGCTGGCATGCATCCTATTCTCTTCGAACTATTGCCTCCGAAGTTTACTATACCCCAATTACAAACCCTGTACGAAGAGGTCTATTCTACTTCCTTTGACAAACGAAATTTCAGCAGAAAAGTGCTGTCGACCGGTTTGCTGATCAAACAAAAAGAAAAAGATAAAATAAATTCAAAAAAAGGAGCTTATTACTATAAGTTGGATAAGAGAAATTATGAAAGGAAGTTTCAGTCTTTTCTGAATATCATCCCTAATTCGCATAAGCATTGGTGATGAAATGAAGATGGACAAAGCTTTTCTGTCAAAATTTTTTTAGGAAATTAGTGTTAATTTGACACGAATCGCACATGGGAGATCTTACATCATAGGCATGTATTATGGAACTGATTTCCTGCGTCCTGCTCCACGACTCCAATACTCGGTATATGGGTTTGAAAGCCGGTCAAAGTCGTTACTCGATGTGTAAGCCTGGTTAGAAAATTTGTTGAGCTGACCACTGGATTATTATTGATGTTGAAAAAATAAATGCATATCACAGATAAATTATTTTAAAGCTTTGTCATCAGAAGCTGTTGCAAACCAATTATTAAAAGCTACGATTATTAACTAAATTTAGCGAGCGATGCACGTCTCAGGAGAGTAGCAAAAAAATCCTGTAAATTATGTCGTGGCCGATCTGACGAACACGGTAGCAGTCATGAGGAGCATACGTGTGCCAGACGCGCCACTATCTTTGCAGCGAGAGCGGCGGGAACTTATAGAAACTGTGGAAGAAGCAAAGACAGCTATGGACCAGCGTTTTGATGTGGAGTATCCCCGAAAAAATATTGAATACGATGATCAGCGTTACCATCAGTTTAATAAATTGGCAAGCACTTATGGAAATGAATATCTACATTGATTTTATGAGCCCGTTTTGGCAATTGTCAGTTGTGAATAGTCAATATCAATCCCTATCCACCACTCACCATGCCGACGCTGTCGGTCGGCATCCCGACATTTATCGTCGGGATTCACCATTCACTCACCAATGAGCAAGTACGATCATATCAAAGAACAAGCTTACGAGGCCAATTTACAACTGCCGAAACTCGGCCTGGTTGTTTTCACCTTTGGAAATGTGAGCGCAGTGGACAGAAGCCTGGGCATATTCGCCATCAAACCAAGTGGAGTTGGGTATGAAAAACTTTCTCCAAGAAAAATGGTCATCGTTGACCTCGACGCAAATGTGGTGGAAGGGAAGCTTAGACCATCTTCAGACACAAAAACACACGCGGTATTATATAAGAATTGGGAAAAAATAGGTGGTATTGCTCATACCCATTCAACGTACGCAACGGCGTGGGCGCAGTCGCAGAGAGATATCCCCATCTTCGGAACTACGCATGCGGATCATATGGCTTTCGACATACCGTGTGCCGCCTGCATGGATGACGAAATGATCAAAGGAGACTATGAGCATCAAACCGGTTACCAGATAATTAATTGCATGAAAGAAAAAAATCTGAATTACACCGAAGTCGAAATGATGCTCGTGGGTAATCATGCCCCTTTTACGTGGGGTGAGAGTGCGTCAAAAGCAGTGTACAATAGCGCCGTGCTGGAAAATATCGCTCAATTGGCCTTTTTGACCGAGCAAATAAATTCGTCCGCATCCCGGCTGAAGGATTCTCTCATAAAAAAGCATTTTGAGCGCAAACACGGACCTGATTCTTATTATGGCCAAATAAATAAATTGAAATGAATGCGATCGGAAGACTAGATGTTACTTTACTGGGATGTTTATTATTTACAATCTCCTGTAACAATAACAACGCAACCAGCGATTCAAAAAATCCAGCGAAAGAAAATAATGCGAGCACAAAGAAGGGAATTGGTGAGAAGGCATTTGGAAATTTTGAAAACAAAACGGTAATGGAATATACGCTAACAAATTCTTCAGGTATGCAGGTGAGCGTTTTAAATTATGGCGGCACAGTGACAAAGCTTATCGTTCCGGACCGGGAGGGCAAGATGGGGGATGTGGTTTTGGGTTTCGATTCATTTGATGGATACCTGCAAAAGAATGATCCCTATTTTGGATCGCTGGTCGGTCGGTATGCTAACCGTATCAGCAACGCAAAATTTACTTTGGACGGCCAAACTTATACCCTTGCACCAAACAATAATGGAAACAGCCTGCATGGCGGAAACAAAGGTTTCGATAAGGTGTTGTGGACGGCGGAAAAGGTAGGTGACAGCAGCCTGAAATTAACTTATCAAAGTAAAGATGGGGAAGAAGGCTATCCCGGTAATTTAAGTGCACAGGTCATTTACATTCTTGGTTCCGACAATTCACTAAGACTCGATTACATCGCAACAACCGATAAGGCCACACCTGTAAATCTCACTAACCATTCCTATTTTAATTTATCTGCCGGTAAAGATTCCACCATTTTAAATCATCAACTGCAATTGAATGCTGATAAGTATACACCGGTAAATGATAAATTAATCCCAACAGGAAAAATCGCTGACGTAAGAGGAACGCCAATGGATTTTACAACCGCAAAAGCGATTGGAAAAGATATTCAAAAAGTAAAAGGTGGCTATGATCACAACTGGATATTGGATGGAAATGGAAATGGTTTAGAAAAAGGGGCAGCATTGTATGACCCAACCAGTGGCCGCTATATGGAAGTCTTTACAACCGAGCCGGGAATCCAGTTTTATTCCGGAAATTTTTTGGATGGAACTTTACAGTATACAAAGAATGGACAAAGGTATCTTCAGCATGGTGCGCTTTGCCTGGAAGCGCAGCATTTTCCTGACAGCCCCAATCAGCCCGCATTCCCCAACACCATTTTAAAGCCAGGTGAAACCTATCGCCAGACAACAATCTATAAATTCTCAGTGAAGTGAGGAAGGAGACATCCGTTATCTTGTGATAGAGAACCTAAAACAACTGCATGAGCAAATCAAATAAATACGTTGTTCCATTTATATTGGTAACGAGTCTGTTTTTTTTCTGGGCTTTTCTGCACAACATGAATCCAATTCTTATCCCGCATTTGAAAAAAGCCTGCCAGTTAACCGACACACAGTCTTCCTTCATTGATTCATCGATTTATGCTGGTTATTTTTTGATTGCAGTACCAGCGGGATTATTTATGCACCGGTATGGATATAAAAAAGGAATTCTTATAGGACTCGCGTTGTTTGCTATTGGCTACATATTATTTCTTCCGGCAGCGTCGGCCCGCAGCTATATATTCTTTTTGGCGGCGTTATTTGTTGTGGCAAGTGGTGCTACTTTTTTGGAAACAGTCGCAAACCCTTACGTTACGCTGCTCGGCGACAAAAAAAATTCTGAACAACGGTTAAATTTCGCCCAATCGTTTAATGGACTTGGTGCAGTGATAGCTCCCATTCTAGGAGGCCAATTTATTCTTTCCGGCATTGAACACTCAAGAGAAGAATTGCTGCGGATGAGTGCAAGTGGTCAATTGAATGCATATCTGCAATCGGAGGCCGATACGGTAAAGATTCCGGCCCTGATCATGGTGGCGATTATCATTATTGTTTGGCTTTTATTTTATTTTACAAAATTTCCAGAGGTGAAAGAATCGGATGCAGACGTACATGGGACAGAATTTTCAGCAAGAGTTTTGAGGCATCCTCATTTATTGTGGGCAGTCATTGCGCAATTTTTTTATGTTGGTGCACAAGTTGGAGTTGGAAGTTTCTTTGTACGTTTTTCAAGATTTGTTGTTGATCTACCCGAGAAGGAAGCCGCATACCGGTGGGGATATATTGCAATGGCAGGCTTTATGGTCGGGCGTTTTACAGGTACATTCTTTATGCGTTACATTAAGCCGACAAAATTATTAAGCCTTTATGCATTTATCAATATATTGCTGCTAACGATTGGAGTAACAACAAAGGGGAGCGTCGCCGTATACGCGGTTATGGCAGCACCATTTTTCATGTCAATAATGTTCCCGACAATTTTTGCTTTAGGCATTAAAGAACTTGGCGAAGAAACGAAATTAGCTTCTGCATTTCTTGTGATGTCGATTATAGGCGGAGGCCTGGCACCCGTGGCGATGGGATTCATTTCCGATAAAACCGGCAGTATGCAAATTGCTTATGTTGTTCCTTTGTTCTGTTTCTTCTTTGTGTTGTATTATGGACTGCGTGGCTATAAAATAAGATCGTTGCAGCAGCAACAATGAGTAATGAATAATGAGTAATAAATAATGATTAATCGGTAATCAGATGAAACGTTATTGTCTTGCTTTAGATCTGAAAGATGATGAAGCCCTGATCGCGGATTATGAGGAGTATCATCGAAATGTGTGGCCTGAAATTTTGACAAGCATAAAAGATGCCGGTATTGAAAAAATGGAGATCTACAGGATCAGCAACAGGCTTTTCATGATCATGGAAACAAATGATGATTTTACATTTGAACGAAAAGCTGCGATGGATCGTGCAAACGAAAAAGTGCAGGAGTGGGAAGAATTGATGGGGAAATTGCAGCAGCCTTTGCCTGGTAGTAAGCCGGGAGAGAAATGGAAGCTGATGGATAAAATATTTGAAACCCCAAACCCCTAAGGGGCTTATGCAACGGTCATAAATGTTCAGTCTTAAAAATAAAACTTCAATTATAACGGGCGGCGGAAGCGGAATAGGGAAAGCCATCGCCTTGCTTTTCGCAAAACAGGGAAGTGAAGTTCATGTCTTAGACCTTGACGAAAACAGTTTGGCAGTCGTGGAAGAAATAAATGCCTTAGGGCAACGGTCTTCGTTTCACAAATGCGATGTGGCTAAGCAGGATGAAGTGAGGGCAACTGTTGAATCAATTGTCTCGCCTAGCAAGCCTGTTGACATACTCGTAAACAACGCGGGCATTGCTCACATTGGCACCGTTGAGACAACTTCAGAGGAGGATATGGTTCGTCTATTTAACGTGAATGTCCGGGGCATGTACAATTGCATGCACGAGGTGATCCCTCCAATGAAAAAAAAGGGAGGTGTGATTTTGAACCTCGCCTCCGTTGCTTCGTCTGTTGGTATCCCGGATCGATTTGCTTACTCGATGACAAAAGGAGCAGTTGTAGGAATGACCTTGTCCGTTGCGAAAGACTATGTCGGTTACAACATCCGCTGCAACTCCATTTCGCCGGCAAGAGTGCATACGCCATTTGTGGATGGATATCTGCATAAAAATTTTCCGGGTAAGGAGCAGGAGATGTTTGAAAAGTTATCCAGGACTCAACCCATTGGCAGAATGGGAAAACCGGAAGAAGTGGCAACCCTTGCTCTCTATCTCTGCAGTGATGAGGCTGCATTTATCACAGGCTGTGATTACCTGGTGGATGGAGGGTTTGTGAAGTTGAATAATTGAACGGAAAATGGCAGCTGGCAAACACTTACTGATCCTTGGGTGCGGTGTCATTTTTTTTTGCTAAATAGCGAACAGAAAGTACAAGTCCCGACGATAAATATCGGGATGCTGACCAAAGCGTCAGCATGTGCGACGCAACGAAAGCTCATAAGAAATCCTGATGTTGGTAACAAAAAAACCAAAATGAAACTCCTAAGATTTGGCGAGTTCGGAAAGGAAAAGCCAGGGCTGATATCAAATGATGTTGTGTATGATGTGTCTTCCTTCGGTGAAGATTACAATGAAAATTTTTTTGAAACGGACGGATTGAGAAGACTGGAAGAGTTCCTTAAAAAAAATCAATCTGCTCTTCCAAAAGTTTCCGAACAAGCCAGGTTAGGAAGCCCGATTGCAAGACCGTCAAAAATAGTATGCATTGGTTTAAATTATGAGGATCATGCCAGGGAGACAAACACAGCCATTCCACCTGAGCCGGTTATTTTTTTGAAAGCTACCTCTTCATTGTGCGGACCGGTTGATGATATTATTATTCCAAAAAATTCTCAAAAAACGGATTGGGAGGTCGAGCTGGCGGTGGTCATCGAAAGGAAAGTAAGTTATGTGGCAGAGAGCGATGCAATGAATTATGTAGTCGGCTATTGCCTGCACAATGATGTAAGCGAGCGAACATTTCAATTGGAACGCAACGGTACCTGGGACAAAGGGAAAGGGTGTGACACATTTGCGCCGCTCGGTCCCTGGCTTGTCACAAAAGATGAGATCGAAGATGTAAATAACCTGCGACTGTGGTTAACGGTGAATGGAAAGGTGATGCAGGACGGAACGACAGCAAATCTCATTTTCAAAATTCCCTTTTTAGTATCTTATGTCAGCCAGTTCATGAGTTTGCTGCCAGGAGATGTGATCTCTACAGGAACTCCGGCTGGAGTAGGTTTGGGAATGAAACCTCAGGTTTATTTGAAACGTGGGGATATCGTAGAGTTAGGAATTGATGGCTTAGGATTCGCCAGACAAAGATGCAGAAACTATGTTGCGAATTGACGCTCATCATCATTTATGGAAGTATGATCCCGTTCGTAAAAGCTGGATCACAGATGAAATGGCTGCCATAAAAAAAGATTTTCTTCCGCAGGATTTTCAGCCAGTATTACGGAAATATCATTTTGATGGATCCGTGGCCGTGCAAACTACTCAATCGGAAATTGAAAATGATTTTCTATTAGACGCCGCCGCTGATCATGATTTTATAAAGGGAATCGTTGGCTGGGTTGATCTGCAGGCCGAAAATGTTGGGGAGAGATTATCCTTCTATAATTCTTTTAAAAAAATCAAAGGTTTCAGGCATGTATTACAGAGTGAAGCGGACAAGCATTTTATGTCGAAACCTTCGTTCATGAATGGGATCAGAAAGCTGGATAAATTTGGCTTTGCCTATGACATACTGATCTTCGCGGACCAATTGAAATTTATTCCGGAATTTGTGGCCGCATTTCCCGATCAAAAATTTGTCATTGACCATATTGCGAAGCCTGCGATCAAGCACAAGAGTATGGAGGAATGGAAGAAAGAGATCGTTAAACTGGCACGGCATGAGAATGTTTATTGTAAAATTTCGGGCATGGTCACAGAAGCACATTGGAAAAATTGGAAACTGGAAGATATTTTTCCGTACATAGACGTGGTCGTGGAATCTTTCGGAATGAAACGCATAATGTATGGCTCTGATTGGCCGGTCTGTTTGGTGGCTGCAACTTATGAGCAAGTATTGAATATCGTTGAAAAATATTTTTTTTCATTTTCCGAAAATGAGCAGCAATTGTTTTTTGGTGGGAATGCGATTCAATTTTATAATTTATAAAGTCCCTCTCCACCAGAGAGGAAGTTAGGGAGAGGCCTATGGATTTGAAACTAAAAGATAAGATCATTATAGTTACGGGTGGTGCGAAAGGGATCGGCGAAGGCATTGCGCAGCTCCTGGCCGCAGAGGGCGCTACTCCAGTTATCGTTGGAAGAAATGAAGAGGATAATTTGAAAACAATGAACGCGATCGAATCTAATGGAGGAAAAGGATGGCAAGTCGTGGCTGAATTGACTCATCCAGCCGAATGCAAAAAGGCAGTTACAGCTGTGATCGCAAAATTTGATCGCATAGATGGGTTGGTCAATAATGCCGGCATAAATGACGGAGTGGGTCTTGAGAATGGGAGCTATGAAACATTCATGTTGAGCCTGCACAAAAATCTTGTTCATTATTATCTCATGGCGCAGCTGGCGTTGCCTGAATTAAAAAAATCCAAAGGTTCAATTGTCAACGTCAGCTCGAAAACGGCCGAAACAGGTCAGGGTAACACTTCCGCTTATGCGGCTTCGAATGGAGGTCGCAATGCGCTTACAAGAGAGTGGGCGGTGGAGTTATTAAAGTATGGTATCCGCGTCAATGCCGTCGTGGTTGCTGAATGTTTTACACCGCTGTATGAGAAATGGATAAAAACCTTACCCAATCCGAAAGAAAAGTTGAAAGAGATAGAATCAAAAATTCCGTTAGAGAATCGCATGACGACCGTGGAAGAGATCGCAAATACCGTCGTGTTTTTGTTGTCGCCCAGGTCAAGTCATACAACGGGTCAGTTGATACACGTAGATGGAGGTTATGTTCATCTAGACAGGGCATTGGCGAATGCGTGACGCCCCCACTCCTAAAGGGAAGTAATTTGAAGAAGTCAAGTCCGATGCAAATCCTTTTGCGTCAAACGACGAGACAATATTGAAATGTGAATGCTCACAGCGCTAATTTTGGTGTTTATAAAAATGCGAAATGCTATTACTGGGAATTGATCTTGGCACATCGTCCATTAAAGTATCCGTTGTAGACGCGGAAACACAAAAATGGATTGCGTCAGTGCAATATCCTGAACACGAAGTTGGCATCACATCCCTGCAAACAGGCTGGGCCGAGCAATCGCCGGAAACATGGTGGGAGCACATCAAGCAAGCTATAAAGAAATTAAATGCCAGCAACAAATTTGATCCTAAGGAAATTGCGGCAATTGGCATAGGTTATCAAATGCACGGCCTGGTCCTGGTTGATAAGCGACAAAACGTTTTACGTGACAGTATCATCTGGTGCGATAGTCGCGCAGTAGAGATCGGCAATGCAGCCTGGAGTAGTATTGGCGCGGACAGATGTTCTGGTTGCTTACTAAATTCCCCGGCGAATTTTACAGCATCGAAACTTTCGTGGGTAAAAAAGAATGAACCAAAGATCTACGAGCAGGCGGATAAGATGATGTTGCCCGGTGATTTCGTTGCCATGAAATTTACCGGTGAAATCACAACGACCTCCTCAGCCTTGTCAGAGGGAATTCTCTGGGACTTTGAAAAGAATGAGATATCAAAAGATGTGTTGAATTATTTTGGGTTTGACGAAAATATCCTTCCCAGGGTGGAGTTCGTTTTTTCTACTCATGGTAATGTTTCCGAGCAAGTCGCTAAAGAACTTTCACTGAAACCGGGAATCCCGGTTAGTTACAAAGCCGGTGACCAACTGAACAATGCGGTTTCATTAAATGTCTTTCAACCTGGCGAGGTGGCTGCAACTGCGGGGACTTCGGGGGTGATCTACGCTATTACTGATAAATTATTTGCGGATAAGTTTTCACGCGTGAATGCTTTTGCCCATGTAATCCATACAAGGAATGAAAGGCGCCTGGGAGTATTATTGTGCATTAACGGCACCGGCATCATGAATCGATGGGTGAAAGGCTTATCTGGCTCAGATTATAAGGACATGAACAAACTTGCATATGAAATAGAACCTGGAAGCGATGGTTTGATAGTATTTCCATTTGGAAATGGCGCAGAGCGAATCTTTGAAAATAAAATCGTTGGCGCGCACTTCCTGGATATTGACCTCAACACGCATTCAAGGGAGCATGTGTTTCGCGCCACACAAGAAGGGATCGTTTTTTCGTTTCGTTATGGTTTGGATATCATGCGCGAAAATGGTATTCAGCCGTCTGTCATTCATGTGGATAGAGCGAACATGTTTCTAAGCGATTTATTTGCGGAGGTATTCGTAAATACAACAAATGTTCCCGTTGAATTATATGAGAATGATGGAAGCGTGGGTGCTGCCATTGGTGCCGGTATTGGCGCCGGTATTTATTCTTCAGTAAAAGAGGCATTCACTAATTTGAAAATGGTAAAAAAAGTTGATCCCGGGGAAAAAGTAAAGATCTATGATGGATTGTACAATAAATGGAAAAACGAATTGTTGAACTTTCTTTGATCTCTAAAATTTGTTTCTTTCGCCGAAGTGTGGAAGAATAAAAACACATGCAATTATCAAAAGAGAACTTGAGAAATATCCCTTCTGGATCAACAGTGGTCGTTCCTGATGAAAAAATATTTTCGTTGCCTGAAAAGGTATTGCAGTTCGGAACCGGGGTGTTACTAAGAGCTTTGCCAGATTATTTTTTTGATAAA
>VBAQ01000104.1 GCA_005883765.1 Bacteroidota bacterium | reverse complement strand
TATGACCGTTGTGTAGGCTTCACTTCTTCATACGTCAACTGTTCCTTATACAACTGCCATTGATGTTCGCTGATGTGTTCCCACGCCGCCACGTACATAAACTGGTCGTCTCGTCTTTGTGCTTCACCATCCGGTGTTTGATATTCTTCCCTAAAATGTCCGCCTGCACTTTCATTGCGATGTAAAGCATCAATACACATCAATTCGCCTAGCTCAATAAAATCAGCCACTCTCTGTGCCTTATCTAGCTCAGGATTCATCTCATTTATATCACCCGGGATTCTTACGTCTTTCCAAAACTCTTCTTTCAAATCCTTAATTTCTTTGATCGCTTCCTGCAAACCCTCCGCATTGCGAGCCATCCCGCATTTATGCCACATAATTTTTCCGAGCCGTTTGTGAAAACTTTCCACAGATTGAGAGCCCTTGACACTCATTAATTGACCAATTCGGTCCGAAACTTTTTTCTCAGCATCATCAAACGCCTCATGATTCGTTGGCACCAATGGATTCCTGATATCCTCGGCCAAATAATTTCCAATGGTATAGGGAATGACAAAATATCCATCGGCTAATCCCTGCATAAGCGCCGAAGCTCCCAAACGATTGGCTCCATGATCAGAAAAATTCGCTTCACCAAGCACATACAAACCTTTCACACTGCTCATCAATTCATAATCGACCCACAAACCTCCCATTGTGTAATGCACCGCGGGGTAAATTCTCATCGGCACTTCATAGGGATTTTCACCGGTGATCTTTTCATACATGTCGAACAGATTGCCATATTTTTCTTTCACAACGTCTTTCCCCAGCTTTGTAATCGTAGCCTGGTCGGCATGCTCAAGGACCTGCTTATTGGCCTCGATATTACCAAAACGGTTGATAGCATCAGCATAATCAAGGTATACAGCCTGCTTTGATGTGCCTACGCCATAACCAGCATCACATCTCTCTTTCGCGGCGCTCGATGCTACATCCCTTGGAACCAGATTTCCAAATGCATGATATTTTCTTTCCAAATAATAATCTCTTGCGTCTTCCGGAATTTCATTCGGTCTCCTTGAGTCTCCTTGTTTTTTTGGCACCCAAATGCGACCATCATTGCGCAGCGATTCAGACATCAACGTGAGCTTGCTCTGATGATCACCTGTAACAGGGATGCAGGTGGGATGGATTTGAGTAAAACAAGGATTGCCAAAATAAGCGCCTTTCTTATGGGCCTTCCAAATAGCCGTAGCATTACAGCCCATGGCGTTGGTAGACAGATAAAAAACATTTCCATATCCACCTGTACACAGCAACACAGCATGGGCAGAATGTCTTTCAAGTAATCCGGTCACAAGATCACGAACAATAATGCCGCGGCACCTGCCATCAATGTTTACGATGTCCAGCATTTCATGTCGTGCATACATTTTTACGTTGCCCAGTGCTACCTGTCTTTCCAGCGCCTGGTAGCCGCCGATCAATAATTGCTGACCGGTTTGCCCGGCTGCATAAAAAGTTCTTTGCACCTGCGTGCCACCAAATGACCGGTTACTCAGCAGGCCACCATATTCTCGCGCAAAGGGCACACCCTGCGCCACGCATTGATCGATAATATTTACACTCACTTCTGCAAGACGATGAACGTTTGCTTCTCTTGCCCGATAGTCGCCGCCTTTGATGGTGTCATAAAATAATCGGTACACGCTATCGCCATCATTCTGATAATTTTTTGCCGCGTTAATTCCGCCCTGCGCTGCAATGGAGTGCGCTCGCCTTGGAGAATCCTGGAAACAAAATGCTTTTACTTTATAACCCAACTCACCCAATGACGCCGCTGCCGATGCACCCGCTAACCCGGTGCCTACTACAATTATTTCCAGTTTGCGCTTGTTCGCCGGGTTCACCAATTTACAATGACCTTTATAATTCGTCCATTTATCGTTTAACGGCCCGCCCGGAATTTTTGAATCTATCATAAACCACCAATTACCCTGATTAAATGATTTAAATGATTATTTTTTCTGTTTTTTATTTTTTGTTTCCAGCGTTCAGATCGCGATGTAACTTCTGTCACGTCACATGCCATTGAACCCCTTCGGAGTTCTGAATATTTTTCCTTCGTCTTTTTCCGACGGGTTACACCCGTCGCTATCAAAATGTCGCTCTACGGAGCTCTGCACTTGGGTCGAAAACCGTCTCTTTCTTTTCTTTGCAACGGGTTACACCCGTTGCTACCAATATTTGGCTCCTACGGAGCCACCCTAGGTTCCACTCATCACTCATTACTCATCAGTGAGTACTCATCCTCACTAGTCATTACTTGATCCATCCCAAATACACACTCACTGGCATCAAGGCAAACAGCAGGCAAACAATAATTGAAAAAGCCCAACCTGTTCCGTCCAGCATGGCGAGATATCTTTTGTTCGATACGCCCAAGGTCCTGAAAGAACTCTGAAATCCATGGATCAAATGCCATGCAAGCGAAATACATCCAACCAAATACAAACCTACTATCCACGGGTTTTGAAAAACGATCATCATTTTTCCATAAAGTTCATGGTATATTTTTCCCGGCGTATCGTCATACGTTACTTCATTCAATCCTCCAAACCTTGAAGGAATCCAAAAATCAGCAATATGAACAATGAGAAATAAAAAAATCAGCGTGCCAAGCAAGCCCATTGATTTGCGATACCATGTACTTCCTCTTGAACCCATTTTAACTGCATACCCAATGCCCCTTCTTCTCCGGTTCTGTACCTCCAACACATAACCTTGCACAATGTGAATGATAAAAAATACAAACAAGCCTATTTCCAAAATCCGGGGAACCAATGTTTGGCCGAGCCAGTGCGCGGCTTTATTGAACACTTCGCCATTATCGCCGGGCACAAAAACCACGGCCCACATACAGGCATTTACAGTCACGTGAACAATTAAAAATAAGATGAGGGACAAACCCGTTACAGCCATCACAAACTTTTTCCCGACCGACGAAGTGAAGAATTCAGACCATTTCATAAGTCAAAACGTGGCTAAAAAAATTTTTGCAAAAATAGCATCGGAATGCCAAATGAAAGGGAAAAGTTTCTGATTGTGGGGTCGTCATTCGCTGGCGCTAACCAGATTCCGGGTGACGAAGTATGAGCAAAGCAAAGAGCGACAAATCACATCTTCAGTCTTGCCATCAGCTCGTTGTCAATTTTTTTGTATAGGTGAAAAGGTTTGTAGGTTCTCCAGTTGGCCAGGTCATACAGCTCGACATACTGATTGAGTTTTGCTTTTTTAAAATCATGTTGCGTTGCTTCAGGCATAGCAAGCACTACGATCCAGCCATTTTCATCGGTTACTTCTTCATACCACTCCTGGTAATATTCTTTTCCGTCACTATGAAAGTTCAGAACATTTTCGGCTATCAAAACAAATTTAAAAATCCCTTCGCTCTCGAATACGTCGATCACTTCCCGCTTTAGTTCCATGATGTCATTTTCAATCGCATCGTTCCATTCTCCCATTAGTTCAATTACAGCATATTTTTCTTCGTAATCGGCGATTAACACTTTCAGGTAAAGAGTTCGCGATCCAAAGTCATCCCATTGCGGATGGATGTAATAGTTGTAAATCGTTTGGGAATACTCAAATTCAGAATAATCCCTTCCATAGAAGGGAGACCTCTCATCCTCTTCGCTTACATAAATATGCCGCCAATTATAAAAAGGTTCGATGTCGTGCATAATGTCAATTTAAATCCGCAACATGCCAGATGAAAATTTAAAATGGGATCAAGACACGGCATTTTAAAATTAAAACCTATTCGTCGATAATTATCGGGACAAATTCTCGACTGCTTTTTTCACACTGCCAAATCTCAATAAAATTTCCTTTGCTTTTCTGTAATCCTTCATGCCCGTTCTTTCCATCACCATTTTCGTTCCCCTGTCAATTAACTTCTCGTTTGTCAACTTCATATTTACCATTTTATTGTCCTCTACCCTGCCTAATTGTATCATCACTGTTGTTGAAATCATATTTAATACCAACTTTTGAGCGGTCCCGCTTTTCATCCTGGTACTACCCGTGACGAACTCTGGTCCAACGATCACTTCAATCGGGTAATCCGCGGCCGCACTTACTGGTGAATTTGGATTGCAGGCGATGCTTCCCGTCACAATTTCCCTTTTCCGACATTCTTCAAGCGCACCGATCACGTAAGGTGTGGTCCCACTAGCTGCAATTCCTATGACCACATCTTTACCAGAAACCGCGTGTGTCTCCATGTCCTTCCACCCTTGCTCCCTGTCATCTTCCGCAAATTCTATAGCTGTTGTTATTGCCTTATCACCACCTGCAATTATCGCAACCACGAGTCCTGGGGGTACTCCATAGGTCGGGGGACATTCACTTGCATCTACGACCGCTAACCTGCCACTCGTGCCAGCGCCGACATAAAATAAGCGGCCCCCCATCAACATTTTATCAGAGATCGCCTGGACCAATGCTTCAATTTGCGGGATGGCCCTGGCAACGGCATGAGGCACAGTTTGATCTTCCTGGTTGATATGAGTCAAGAGTTCAAGCACACTCATTTTCTCCAGGTGATGATAAAAAGAAGGCTGCTCTGTAACTCTTACAAATTCGTTCATATTTGTTATTATCTCAGCCATGATATTCAATCAAGCCCTCCATTGGATTCTTTAGCACTTTTCCCAACCTCATTTCATAAGTTGTACAAAGTTGTTGCAAAACATCCCTAAATCCATGGGCAACTCCCCCCACAAAACTAACAGGCAAGGACGACGTTTCCTTGTATTTCATTAAATGATTAAAGAAAAAATCATTTAGCCCGTCTTCAATTATATTTTCAATCATGTAGTGTCCACGATTCTCAGCTAAAAAAATCGTAAAGCCTGCAAGATAGCGGTTGGGCAATGGTTTTTTATATACACTTTCCAATATTTCCACCATGTCCGTGTGAAATTTTGCATCGAACCTCAATTTTAATTCGTCATCGAAAGCCTTATACAGATAATATTGTAAAATCTTCTTACCCAAGTATGCTCCACTACCCTCATCCCCCAGTATATAACCTAAACCTGGGCTATTCCTGACAATTTTTTTGCCATTATAGAAACAAGAATTTGAACCTGTTCCCAAGATGCAGGCAATACCTTTTTGATTTCCGCACAGTGATCTTGCGGCTCCCATTAAATCATGAGTAACATGCACTGCGGAGCCCGGAAAAGTTTTTTCAATGGCTTCTCTTACAATTCTTGCATTGGCAGGGTTTGCACAGCCAGTTCCATAATAATACACTTCATCTACCCGTGCTTTTTTTAAAAAGGGGCACAATTCTTTCAATAGAAGGCTCTGAATTTGTTCTGAATTTAGAAAGTAGGGGCTGATCCCTTGTGTAAAAACTATTTTTTTTCGACTGCCATCAAGAAGGCACCATTCGGCTTTTGTAGCACCACTATCGGCGATTAATGTAGTTACGGCCATGCTGTCGGAACAAGAACGGTAAAAGTTTTGTTGTAATAAGTTCCTGCCTTAAATCGTTAAAGGCAAATCCAGTATTTTGCAAACAAATTACAAAGAAAGAGAAAGAGATGGCTAATAAAAAATTACAGGTTTGGTTGCCTCTGGTATTTTCAATGGTGATGATCGCCGGGATGTTTTTCGGTTTTAATCTGCATAAACAAACAGGAAACAATAAAGGATTTTTCGCGGTAAACAAACGGAATTCACTTGAGGAAGCCATGGACCTGATCAAATTAAGATATGTTGATTCCGTTCATTTAGATACCCTGGAGGAGGGAGCTATTCAGCAAATGATGAATGGACTCGATCCTCACTCAGTTTACATTCCAGCCAGCGCCTTAAAGGATGTCAACGATGACATCGCCGGCAATTTTGAAGGCATCGGCGTTGAGTTTAATATTTTTTCTGATACTGTGCACGTGTTATACGTACTGCCTGGCGGCCCAAGTGACAGAGCAGGATTGAAAGTAGCAGATCGTATTTTGAAGGTCAACAATGAAGCCATCGTAGGAAAGAAAATGACCACGGACGAGGTGAAGAAATTGATACGCGGGCCGGGAAATACAAAGGTTGACCTGACGATTCTGCGGAACAACCAGGAAATGAATGTTCCCGTCATCAGGGGAACAATTCCTGTTCCTTCATTGGATGCTGCCTACATGATCGATAAAACCACGGGCTACATTAAACTGAATAAGTTTTCCGAAAATACTTATGTGGAATTTATGCAGGCGATGGAAAACCTGGAAAAGCAGGGGTTAAAAAAACTTGTTCTTGATCTGCGGGGAAATGGTGGTGGCCTGATGAATGAAGCCGTTGAAATTGCTGACGAGTTTCTCGATGATAATAAGTTGATCGTTTACACCCAGGGTGCAAATACTGAGAAACGGGAATACAGGTCACGTCGCCATGGTATTTTTGAGACCGGCAAGTTGGTGGTATTAGTCGATGAGCTGTCGGCGAGTGCCAGCGAAATTCTTTCAGGCGCTTTGCAAGATTGGGATCGGGCCACCGTGGTAGGACGAAGGACCTTTGGCAAAGGCCTGGTGCAAGATCAGTATGAATTGAGCGACGGTTCAGCGATTCGGTTAACAGTTGCACGTTACTACACGCCGGTAGGTCGGAGCATTCAACGATCCTACGACCAGGGCAGGAAAGTTTACATGGAGGACATATGGCAGCGTTATCGTGACGGGGAGTTGTTACATGCAGATTCAAATAAAATAAACAAGGGACAGATCTATAACACGTTTATTTTGAAAAGACCCGTTTACGGTGGTGGTGGAATCATGCCTGATGTGTTTGTGCCGATTGACACTAACTATATACAAAGGAACGTAACCCAATTGTACCTGGAGACCACGTTTAGTAATTTTATTTACAACTACTACGTTCATAATCTTTCGATATTTAACCAGTATAAGTCAGCCACAGATTTCGCTCAAAGATTCACCGGCATTAACGATGCATGGAACCAGCTGGTCAATTACGCGATGAAGGATACAATTTTCCTGAAGAATCTTCCGTCCCAGGATCAGCAAGGAATCAGGCAAAGGTTAAAGGCCTACCTGGCGCGTTACAAGTGGAGAAATGAAGGTTTTTATGAAGTGTTGAACATGAACGACGCCGTCATGAAAGAAGCACTCGAAGTTATTTCTAACTAATTCGTTTACCTGTGAGAATTCGCAGGCCTAAAATTGCGAGCAAAACGATAGGCAGCGCATCGGTTATATGGGCAACCCACGGTGTGCGAAAAATAAGTCCAAGAAGAAAAGTGATTCCGCCAAGCATGACTAAAATAGCGATGGAGCTCTGTACTGATCGTGTTCTTAGTAATACGATCCCAAGGACAATTAAGCTTAGCGGTGCCAGTGGCCCGGATTGAAAGAGCAATAAATTCGAGCTAACCGGGTATTTTGAAAATCCTTCAATGTATGATTGATGTGAGATATTGAAAATTTCTGACATGATGCCAACAAAGGCGAAATTCGAACCAGTCATAAATCCAAAGATGGAAATTAATAAACCCCACGCAGGGCATTTTATCTTTCACAATTCCAAACAGGCAAATGAGAGTGGGCATCCAAAAAACTATTGATAACACCAGAACAGTTCCGCCTGTTACACCGTATTCGCCATCGATCCAAAGGAAGCTTGAAATCGCCAACAGCAAAGGAGCAAGGATGAGACTGACTCCGTCCATACTGTGCTGATCATTTTTCATCAATGCTTCCACAACCGTTACAATTATTGATTAGGTTCCCTGTCGAGTAACTCTTTTTTCTCGATCCTATAGGAAGCTACGAGTCCGATTCCACCACCGATGGCAATTAGAGCGAAATAAATGGCAACTGGCTCAACCTCGCGTGGAATTGCCAAAGTGTCAATTAAAAAAGCCAGCAGCAATCCTATTCCGGCTCCAATCAGTAGCAAACCCCATTTGAGATTGCGGAAAGGCACGGGCCTATTTGCAAATTCTTTGGGATTCATGCCTTTTTCGATCATGGCAAGATTCTGCCGCGTTTTCAGGTATACAATTCCAAATACCATTGCAAAGCCACCTGCAAACATTACAATAGGAATTAAAAATTCGCCGTGCATAAAATAAATTTTTTTTGTTAGTGAATTTTGTTTGTTTTATTCTTTGACTCCTTCCTTTTTAAACAGGTTACAGCCTTAAAGAACTTTATCGAATCCGTTTACGATAATTATGACTACAGCTTGTTTAATCAGGTTACAGTCTGGCGTCCTGGATCCGACATTAGTCTTTGAAAAGTTCAGGGGGAGTTACCATATTAATAGCGCAGACCGGGTAAAATTGCCTCTAAGACCAGATAAACAAGTAATAAACAACCAGTAACTTGCATGTAACCACAAGTTTTATTCAGTAGTCATAGATAAAGGATGGCAACCGGACCTTCAGATAGTGAAATCATCAGCCTGGTGCTGAAAGGTGATCATAATGCTTATGCGTTACTGGTTGAGCGTTATAAATCGTATGTTTTTACACTTACGCTCCGCTTTACCAAGAACCGGGAGGATGCCGAGGAAGTGGCCCAGGATATATTTGTTAAGGCCTATCGCTCTTTGGCCGATTTTAAAGGAACGGCAAAATTCAGCACGTGGCTTTATACTATTGTAAATACGACGTGCATAACGTTTTTAAGAAAGAAGCGATTACAAGTTAGTTCTTTGGATGATGAGAGAACATTTGAAGTGGCAGACAGCCAGGATTCGGGATTCAGGGCAAACCAGGTTGAACAAAAGTCAAGATTGACTATGGTAAACCGGGCTATTGCAATGCTAAATCCCGATGACGCCGAGATCATAACTTTGTTTTATAAAAACGAACAAAGTTTAGAGGAGATTGGGCAGATACTTGGTCTTGAAGTGAACACGGCAAAGGTTAGACTACATAGAGCGAGGGCAAGACTGAAGGAAAAAATGGAAAAATATTTTGCTGAAGAAGTAAAAGATCTCAACTGAAACTTTATAAAACCCATGGAATATGGAAGATAATAAAAACAATATTGATAGCAGATTGTGGGAGTATATTGATGGATTGAGCTCCAATGAGGAAAAATCAACTATTGAAAAGTTGCTGGAGGCTAATCAACAATGGAGAGAGAAATACAATGAATTGATGGAGCTGCATCAGTTGGTACAATCTTCTACGATGGACGAACCATCGCTTCGATTTACAAAAAATGTGATGGAGGAAATTGCAAAGTATCAAATTGCACCTGCCACAAAAACTTATATCAATAACAAAATTGTTTGGGGAATTGGGATCTTCTTAGTGACGCTGATCATTGGATTTCTAGTATATGGTTTTGGACAAGTGGATTGGAATTCTTCGACAAATAATAGTTTACCCGTTGACATCAGCAAAGTTGATATAAGTAAAGTCGATTTCAGTAAATTCTTCAGCAACACCTATGTAAACGTTTTTATGATGATCAATGTCGTGCTTGGGCTGATGCTGCTGGATAGATTCCTGGCATCAAAGAGGAAGAAAAATATTCATGAAGAAGCTTGATGGTTTTACATCATCAGGTCCGGTAAGCCCTCTCGCACGAGAGGGCTTTTTATTGTCACCCACAATGGAGATATCGATCAGAATAATCACCTAAATAAGCGATCTAAAATTCTAAATGAGTGCCCGAAGTCTCCTTCGACGACGCCAGGGCCGTTGAAAGGGAGTGGGAAGCTGGCTGCCAAATTCTTAACTTTACCTCACAAATCACAATGATGGATATTAAGAATAATATTCTTGAAACAATTGGTAATACGCCGCTGATCAGACTCAATAAGATCACGAAAGATTTTCCATGCATGGTGCTGGCCAAAGTTGATTATTTTAATCCGGGGAATTCAATTAAAGATCGCATGGCAGTAAAGATGATCGAAGTGGCAGAAAAGGAAGGTAGTCTAAAACCGGGCGGGACTATTATTGAATGTACCTCCGGAAACACGGGAATGGGACTCGCTATAGCAGCCTGTGTAAAAGGGTACAAATGCATTTTTACAACTACCGATAAACAATCAAAAGAGAAGGCTGACATGTTAAAGGCATTAGGCGCCGAGGTAATTGTATGCCCCACAAATGTAGAGCCTGAAGATCCAAGAAGTTATTACTCCGTTGCACGACGCCTGGCAAAAGCAATTCCTAATTCATATTTCTGCAATCAATATGATAACCTGGCAAATCGTCTGGCCCATTATGAAACAACGGGCCCGGAAATATGGAGACAAACTGATGGCAGGATCACGCATCTCGTTTGCACCGCAGGTACGGGAGGGACAATTACTGGTGTAGCGAAATATTTAAAGGAAAAAAATCCAAAGATTAAGATCTGGGCCATTGATGTGTATGGGTCATTGCTTACCAAATATTTTCGGACCGGTCAAATAGATATGGGTGAAGTGCATCCTTACATCAGCGAAGGTTTTGGAGAAGACTTCGTGCCGCAGAACTATGACATGAGTGTAATAGATCACTTTGAACAGGTGACGGATAAAGCCGGAGCCATCATGGCAAGGAAGCTTGCCAAAGAGGAAGGAATATTTTGCGGTTATAGCGCCGGAAGCTGCTTACAGGGATTAATGCAATTGAAGGATAAATTGAAAAAAGATGATCTTGTTGTTTGCATTTTTCATGATCATGGAAGCAGGTATGTTGCTAAGATCTACAATGATCAATGGATGATCGAAAGAGGTTTCCTGGATGTAAAAACATTCAAAGACATCATTAGTGCAAGAGGTACTCAAAAGCTGGTGACTATTGAGGCAGGGCAGACTGTGTCTGAGGCTGTCGAGTTAATGAAGAAGTATGATATCGAACACATTCCCGTGATGAATGGCAGCGGACCTGTTGGTGCAATCAGCGAAGGAGGTTTATTTCAGAAAATTTTTGACAACCCAGAGATAAAAAATTCACGAGTCGAGTCTGTGCTTGAACCTTCGTATCCTATTGTCGATTTTGACACACCCGTGGAAAAATTAAGCTCTCTCATCAATAAAGAAAACGGGGCCGTGCTGGCCCGGGATGAATCAGGCAGCTACCACATTGTCACAAAATATGATGTGATCCAGGCTCTCGGAAAATAGTTGCTCGTTCCGCAATTTTTCAGGCGACCTCCGGTGCAAACGTCTCAATTGATTTTCTGAAGAATCAAGCCAGCTCTCTTAAGCGTAAAAACGTAATTCTACCAAAATGATTGTCGGGATTTTTCTGATAATTATTTCGGTCAATTACGCACCATGTGGTAATTACTGATACACTAAAATAGGGCAATAATGCTCTATACAATTTAACATTCCATGTATACTTTTGACCCAGAAGTTGATTGATATAGCATCAATCTGTCCAGTGTCCGAAAAACCGTCCTAAGAAATTATCCAAACCCTGAAAAACCGAAAAGTAAAATCCAGTATCGATCAACTTCTTCCTTTTTAGGAAATGAAAACCAGAAAAACCGACATCCTAAGCAAACCAAAACCAACCATCCTAAGAAAACTGGTTATAGAAACCCAGCCCTGACCGAAAGAGACCAAACCACAGATCCTTGAAAACCGTCGTTAAGATCCAACGTCCTTAGAACATCCAATCCCGTGGAAAACAATTTAGGTCAACGCCAAGAATTGCTTTACCAGCCGCCGTAGTCCAAATCCCTTGAAAGAAGTTAACAAAATCCGACCCGCCTCTTAGAAACCCTAAGAGGTGGTGTCCCGGTGGCCCTCTCAAATCCTCAACGTCCTTATCTCAACACTTATTTATTGAATTGACGAAGTTTGCATGCAAGAAACCGACCCTGCGTTATATCCCCCTATTATCAGGCTGAACACCAGTTACAATAAATTTTGACACGGGTCAAAGTTTTTGTGAACTTAGTATTACAAAACTCTTGACCATGAGACAAAGGCAAATCTATTCGGTGCTCATTGCAGCAATTGTTTTTATCGCTTGCAATAACCGGTCAAATTCTTCTTCTACAACAACCGCAGATTCCACCATAAAAGAAACCGCAAAGGAACCAAACTTAAAAGAAGAAACGGTAACCTATACAGCCAGGGGTGTAACGATGAATGGCTATGTTGTGTACGATGCAACGAAAGAGGGAAAAAGGCCGGGAGTACTCGTGGTGCATGAATGGTGGGGACTAAATGACTATCCAAAAATGCGGGCAAGAAAACTGGCTGAACTGGGTTATATCGCTATGGCCGTTGACATGTACGGCAATGGAAAAACAGCCGACAATCCCGATGATGCCGGAAAAATGGCCGGTCCTTTTTATCAGGATCCCCAGATGGCCAAAGCAAGATTTGATACTGCACTGAATAAATTCAAGAGTTATAGCCAGGTTGACACGAATAATCTAGCTGCCATTGGTTATTGTTTTGGGGGTGGAATAGTATTGAATATGGCAAGGCTGGGTGAAAATCTGAATGGCGTTGTAAGCTTTCATGGAAGTCTTGTCGGTACACCAGCTGATAAGAATTTGTTGAAGGCAAAAATATTAGTCTGCCATGGCGCCGCGGACCAATTCGTAAAGCCGGAGGAAGTGGCAAGGTTTAAAAAACAAATGGATTCTATCGGTGCCGATTATACGTTCAAACAATACCCGAATGCGAGCCATGCATTTACCAATCCTAATGCAACACCGGTGGGACAAAAATTTAAAATCCCCATTGCGTATAATGGGGCTGCGGACTCGGCATCATGGAGCGATATGAAGGACTTTTTTGCAAAAATATTTAGATAATTTTTTTTCTACTCAACATTTGCCCATTGAGCAAACAGCTTTTTTTGTTTTTCCGAAGATCGCTTGGATTCAGTAACGTGCACCTCAGGCAGCTGATAACCCTCAATTAAAACATTTGCTTTTAATATTCCAGCAGGCCTTTGCACCTCGACAACAACGATATCACCAAACTTAATGTCTCTTATGACCCGGCGAAAATCTCCCGTAGATCTTATTGCCGTGCCATTTATTGATTTGATCATATCGCCCGTGTGTAAGCCAGCCTTTGTCCAACAGTTGACGGGATTTGTGATGCCCAGGCGGATACTGGTTTCATTCAGCGGCTGCCATGAGTAAACTCTTAGATCGGGCGCAAGTTGGCCCTCGGCAGATAAAACATTTTTCCACTCCGTATTGACCTCAAGACCTATTAACCTTAAGTATTTGTTGAAATCAATTGGTCGGTTGCCATAAACGTAATCGAGAAAAAATTGATGGACATCACACTTACACAACCGATGCACGATTTCTTCTATGTCGTTCGATGTAAACCCTTTTTCACCGCTGAAATTCTCCATCATTTTTATCATTACGTCGTCCATTGATTGTTTCCCATCAGACGCGTCACGAATTACCAAATCCATTATAGCTCCTAACAGTTCTCCCTGCAAATGCGTGCTCCCCGTGTAATCTCCTAGCATGCCGATTGGTCCATAAGAAGCGAGGCTGACCTTCTCTGCAGAAAATTTTGAGTACGCTGAGGTTGATAAATATCTTCTTGTCAAAGTTTCAAGATGCTTAATTCTTGTAGAATCAAAAACCGGCAAACCTGCTCTCCGCATCAAAAGGTCTGCGTAAAACATAGTGAGTCCTTCACTAAACCAAAGGCCTTTTGAAAGTGGTGGCGTTTTGTAATCAACATCGCCATACTCGACGGGGTGAATTCGCATTAAGTTCCATGTATGAAAATATTCATGTGCGATTTCGGCAAGGGTGCTGGTTATATTATGCGCCAACTGTGAGGCAGGAGCACCCACAGTAACACTATTATTATGTTCTAATGATCCGCCTGCTCCATCCTGTAACATGAAAAAATATTCTCTATATGGCAATCTTCCGAAGAGTTGAGATGCCCTTTCAACTATTTTTTGAATGCCGAAAACAAATTTGCTTGAATCAAAATTGCTCGTGGCAGAAAGTGGCCAATATATCACGCGATGCGGTACATGGTCTACATCAAAAGACCAGGTTTTGAATTTGCCTATAAAAATCGGGTCATCGATCAATATATTCACTGATGGAGCAAAATATGTACCTGGCTGCGAGGTGGTTTGCAATCCAGTTATAGCCTGCCACGATGATGGAATTTTTAGTGTAACATACGATGGTGCCAATGTAGCGCCAACTACGAACATGAATGAATGAGGTCCGCCTACAAGGCCCCCCGTTGATGTAAGAAATGCTTTCCACGATGAACGGAACGTGTCTTTTAACGCAGGGAGATGAATGCGATAGTGTAGGACGATCCTGCTTCCATTCGTCTTAACACTCCATAGAGCACTGTCTACTCTTAAAATACTTGTCACACCATCATTTGAATCTGCGTGGAGATCTTCCACGAATCTCCAATAGCGGTCATCATACTCAGGATGAGCCGCCATCGCAAGATGAAAACTTTCGGGAATATTCCGGATCTGCATTTCAACTTCGTAACCAGAAGTGTCTGTGGAATCAACGGTAAGGGTATAGCTGATCACGGGCTGTCTCCTATCGTAACGTATTTCAACTGCATCCGTCCAATGTTTGAACGGATGCTGAGCAAACACCGAGGTGATCTTTATCAGCATGATTATCGAAAAATAGTTCTTGAACATACAATTGAATTTACAATCAGGCGACTAAAATAAGTGGGATTTCAGACAAGTGAAAGTGAGTTACATCAAATGTCCATAGCCCTTGATGAAATACATTGATGGGATATAACTTTGCATGCGATAATCTGTTTAATCGAAATTTTATTATGGTGTTAGCATCAATAATTACCATTGGCGATGAATTGCTGACTGGCCAGACGATTGATACCAACAGCGCCTGGATGGCAGAGGAGTTGAATAAAATTGGCGTGTGGGTAAAACGTCGTGTGGCGGTGGGTGATGTTTGGGATGATATCTGGAATGCTCTTGATGAAGAAAGTAAGATAGCTGATATCATTTTGATAACCGGCGGGCTTGGTCCAACAGCCGATGATATTACAAAGCCTCTCCTTTGTAAATATTTTGGAGGCAACTTAATTGTCAATGAGCAGGTACTTCGTCATGTAAAATATTTATTTGAAAAAGTATTTCGACGACCCGGGCCGATTTTAGAAAGAAATTTGAAACAAGCAGAGGTGCCGGATGTTTGCACAGTGTTGATGAATGAAAGAGGTACCGCGCCGGGAATGTGGTTTGAAAAAGAAAAAAAAGTTTTTGTTTCATTGCCGGGTGTGCCGCATGAGATGAAAGGACTAATGAAAAAAGAAGTGTTGACGAGGCTTCAACGGCGGTTCAAAATGCCGTTCATACTTCATCAAACTCTCCTGACGTATGGCATGGGGGAATCTTTTTTGGCTGAAAAAATAAAAGATTGGGAAGAACAATTGCCCGGGCACATTAAGCTCGCCTACCTACCCCATTATGGAAATGTTCGTCTTAGATTAACCGGCATTAGTGACGACAAAAACAAACTGGAAAAAGAATTGGAGGAACAATCAAAGAAGTTGAAACCACTAATCCGGGACTGGCTTGTCATTGATGACGATATGACCATTCAGCAGGTAGTAGCTAAAATTTTAAAAGAACGAAAACAAAGTGTTGGAACTGCAGAGAGCTGCACTGGTGGCTATATCGCTCACTTGCTGACCATAGACCCTGGAGCATCAAGCAATTTTAAGGGAACAGTGGTTGCATATGATAATAAAGTGAAAGAAGATATTTTGAATGTATCGGCTCAAACGATTAATTCTGCTGGTGCTGTGAGTGAGGAAACAGTGAAAGAAATGTTGAAGGGAGCCCTTGAAAAATTAAAGTCAGACTATGCCGTGGCTACTTCCGGGATTATGGGACCCGATGGAGGCACGGAAGACAAACCCGTTGGCACGGTGTGGATAGCCGTCGGTAACAACAGAAAAATTGAGGCACAACGGTTCAATTTTAGGTTCGACAGAGTCCGCAACATTGAACAGACGGCTCACACGGCATTGAACATGTTGAGAAAATTTATCGAGAATCACGATTCGAGTGCTTGACCGATTAGAGGGAAAACGGTTACTTTTGTCGCAACGACTGCTGGAAGATAAATCCCGGATGTCGGTCGGAACAGTTGATATTTGGTGGCCGACGCAGTCTGTCGCAGGAACATAAAATTCTAATTCAAAAAACGAAAAATGGCTATTGTTGACCTGGTAATGCCTAAGATGGGCGAAAGCATTATGGAAGCTACCATTTTGAAGTGGCATAAACAGCCCGGAGATCATGTGAAAATGGATGAGACAGTTCTCGAAATTGCTACCGATAAGGTCGACACCGAAGTGCCGAGCACGACAGAAGGTGTGGTCGAAGAAATCTTATACAATGTTAACGATGTAGTGCCTGTAGGAAGTGTGATTGCAAAAATCAAAACGAATGTGGAAGAATCGCATGCAACAAGCCATCAGGAGCAAAATTATGTTGTAGAACACGAGGCGACCTCCCGCGCCTCCTCCACATCAAACTTGTCCACAGGTAGTCGGTCGGACAAGCCTTACCACCAGGAATCTGCCGGACAAAATTCGAACAACGGTCGTTTTTATTCACCTCTCGTCTTAAATATAGCTGCAAGCGAGGGGGTCAGCATGTCGGAGCTTGAAAATATTGCCGGCACGGGCAACGAAGGGCGTGTAACCAAAAAAGATATTCTTCAGTATGTGAGTCAAAAAAAGACAAAAAGCTGGAGGCCCGAAGGCAGGATTCAGAAGGAAGTAGCAATAATCGAAGAACCGTCTCAGCTTACTAGCCGTGAGTCAGCGTTGACGACTTACACAGGAAATGTCGAGATTATTGAAATGGACCGAATGCGGAAATTGATCGCCGAGCATATGGTAAGAAGCAAACATACCAGTGCACACGTGACAAGTTTTAGCGAAGCTGACGTAACGAATATTGTGATGTGGCGGGAGAAAATAAAGAAAGAATTTGAAAAAAGAGAGGGAACAAAGATCACATTCACGCCACTTTTTATCGAAGCCATTGTTCGCTGCATAAAAAAATTTCCGTTAATCAACAGTTCTGTCGACGGGGACAGGATCCTTGTAAAGAAGGATATCAATATTGGCATGGCCACTGCCCTGCCCAATGGAAACCTGATTGTTCCTATTATCAAAAATGCCGACCAGTTGAACCTGGTTGGTTTGGCAAAGCAAGTCAACACACTTGCTGATAGCGCAAGAAATGGAAAGCTAAGAGCCGATGATACCCAGGGTGGGACTTTTACATTAACAAACGTAGGATCCTTTGGGAGCTTGATGGGAACGCCTATCATCAACCAACCCCAGGTGGCTATTCTGGCAGTGGGTGTGATAAAAAAGAGACCGGTGGTAATTGAAACACCGCATGGTGACAGCATCGCTATTCGTCAGATGATGTATCTCAGCCTGAGCTATGATCATCGGATCATTGATGGAAGCCTGGGCGCTACTTTCTTAACTTCAGTGGCAAACGAGTTAGAAAACTTCAATGCCGACAGAGACTTTTAACCGCTGATTACTTTGATTTAAATGATATGCATGTACAAGATTCTACCTTGAAGACCGTTTGCCCGGGGTTGATCACAGGAATCAGCGTACATACAACCCACTTCCATATTCACCGCGTCAATCAGAGTACTTAAAAGTCTCTAAATTGAAGATCCCGGTCGGGTCAATCCGCGTAATCAGCGTTTACGGATTGGAAGGATAACCATATTTGCGCCTGCTAAATATTTTTTTCTTGCCCCTGAACTTTACAACAAACAAATTATCATACTCATTGTCCTTAAGATCTGCGGCAATCCTGGTTTGTCCACACAGTTTATTTACGATGTCATCCACCGTGTTTGAATGGCCGACCACCAATACATTACCTCTGATTGATTTGATTAGATTGACCAGGGAATCAACATTGCTGTATGATTCCATATCAACGTGTATTGCCTGGCTGAGTGGTTCGGCAGTGGCCCTGCTACGTATCGTACTCGTTGAATAGATATGCCGGATATGCTTGCTATCCAATTCATCTTTTAATACTATGGCCCTTACTTTCCCTGCTTCTGACAGAGGGGGATCATTTGTCATCATCTTAGCCGCGCTGTCTGTTGGTGCAATTTTTTCTGCATGCCGGACAACATACACCGAGCGGGAACACGCAAGAAGTGATAGGCAAACAATTGAAAATAAAAAAACCTTGCTCATATGCGTGGAATTACGGGGCTTGGCGATTAGCTGGTCAGTTGGCATCGTTTAGGGATATTAACAGTTTAAAGATAAACTCCTATTCCATTAGTGAAGTCTTTTTTTTAAATTAGTAAGACGTAAAACAAGCACACTATGAAAAATTTGTCCGAAACCTGGTTTGCTGAAGGGTATATTGATTTTGAACTAAAAAAATATACCCTGCTCGCTTATCTGCAACAGGTAAACAGATACTTTAATGAAAATAAACTTTATCCCCAACTCGCGGATGTGATCTTTCACTACAATAATCTGGTTGGGTTCAGGGAGAACAAAAAATTTTTGCAGGAGCATTTCCCAAAAAAACTCACAGGCATTCAGTTGGAAAAACTTCAGTTTCTGTATGAGCAAATGGTCGGCGACGACGAATTGATGAAGGAATTGGAGGAGATCATCAATTATTCTACCTCGACCATAAAAGAAACTATTAACAACGGTACCGAGATATATGAATTTATTGAGGACAAACTGGTGATCATGCCTGTCGGACTTATGCCTCTCGATATAAACGAAGGTTATTTCTTTTTGAGTAGTGGAAAAAAGAACACGAGAGTTTATTACTACAGGCTTTCGTTTTTTGAAAAGCGTGATGAAAAATATCGCAGCATAAAGACCTCCTATATCGACAACCTTTGCCGCAGTATGAGCAATACTTATGAAACTATAAAGGCCGATCTAATACGGCATAGAGTCGAGTTACCTAACCCAGCCGTCTATGCTGTTGAGATAGATCTCAATTTTCCGGTTAATGAAACTCTATTACCTATTGCAAAAAGAAGCCTGGTAAAGTACATTTCCCAGCAAGCGGCTTGATAATTTGTAATGCCGGGTCATACTCCGTTTTTGATCCGAATAAAAGCGTTACGAGACGGCTCTCACTGCTGACAATCTCGATTGCCGCCACACTCTCCACATCTGAAGACATAGCGCCAGAACAATTAGTGACAAGCCTGTAAAAAAGCTCCAGCCCAACTCTTTATTTTCATGATAAATGGCAAACGCAAGTATGATCCCATACACAGGTTCCAGATTAAAAGAAAGGTTCACTGTGAAGGCAGTAAGCTTTTTTAAGGCATTGACGGAAAACTGGAAAGCAAGCACTGAACAAAACCACGCAAGAACGAGCAGCCACATCCAGTCGGCAAAATCAGGAATGATGTAAGAAGTCGGAAATTTCTTTAAATAAAACGGCATGAAAAAAGTTAAAGTGATTAATCCCCCGCTAAGTTGATAAGTCAGCAGGGTCTGCGGATTTATTCTTTGGACAAACTGGCGAATGATGATCATAACAATAGCCAGCAAAACAGCACAGATCACACCAAGAATTATCCCCGTTTTGTATTTAGGATCGAAATGAAAAATAATATAAATGCCTGCAATCACAACCAGCCCAAGGAAGACCTCGACCACGTTTATTTTTTTTCGGTAGAACAAGGGTTCGAATAGAGCCGTAAAAAAACCAACTGCTGAAAAACAAACCAACGCTACTGAAACATTAGCGTATTTGATCGAACCATAAAAACTGACCCAATGTAAAGCCGCAAGGAAACCGATGCCTGAAAGTCTTAAAATATCTTTTATCGAAATTCGCTGGAGCTTTTTTGTTGCTGCAAATAAGATCCACATAGTCACAGAACTGATGAGTAACCGATACCATACCAGTAACCCTTCGTTCAACGTGATGAGGCGCCCGAGAATCCCGGTAAAACCAGCCAGCAATATGGCAATGTGCAATTCAAAAAAAGCTTTTTTCATGAACGCTGTAAAACTATAAAACAAAAGTTGAGAATAAATCTCAACTCTTACAAGCTCTTGTGCTTTACACCCGCCGGTCACTTGCTTTCCGCGACAACTTTATTTTCGGGCAATGGATTTAATTCAGCATTTTCAATATTCTTTACCCTCTTTCGATAGTTTGTAAACCAGCTATGCCAGCGGAGTTTCAAAACGCCGAGAATACCCTCCTTCACAATCCCTTTATTCATTTTAGATACGCCGAGCGTTCGATCCCGGAAAATGATCGGTACTTCTTTTAATTTGAAATGCAGTTTCCAGGCTGCAAATTTCATTTCGATCTGAAAGGCATATCCCACAAAAACAATTTCATCAAGATTGATTGTTTCCAGTACATCTTTCTTATAACAGACAAACCCCGCTGTTGGATCTTTTACCGGCATCCAAGTGATCAACCTGGTGTACAGTGACGCGCCTTTTGAAAGGACTACCCTGTCCCATGGCCAGTTCACTACACCGCCGGTTTTGACGTATCGCGAACCAATCGCTACATCTGCACCACCGTTTTTACAGGCATGATAAAGGCGAGGGAGGTCATTTGGATTATGTGAGAAGTCTGCATCCATTTCAAAAATAAACTGGTATCCTTTAGTGATCGCCCATTTGAATCCATGAATATAGGCTGTTCCCAGTCCTTGCTTCCCCTTGCGTTCATCAATGAATAACTGCCCGGGAAATTTTGATTGCAGATCTTTTACGACTTGGGCCGTGTCGTCAGGTGATCCGTCATCAATAACGATTACGTGAAATTCCTGTTGGAGATCAAATATGGCATGCAGAATAGCAGAAATATTTTCTTTCTCATTATACGTTGGTATGACAACAAGTTTCTCCACTCCTGTAGCTAACTAAATTACGAAATTGTTTGGCGGCTAATTGTAAATTTAATGCCGAATTTGTTAATTCTTCTTCAGCATTGTGCGGGTGTAGATTTCGGTGAGCTTTTGTTTGGTATGCATAGGAAAATCACCCTTCATCATCCAGTCATAATATTGTGGTTCGGCCTTGAGTACATCGCATATGGGGCGGCCTTTGTGTTTCCCAAAATTAAAAATTTCAACACCGTTCTCAATAGCGAAGCGGCGGGCAAAATCCACGATCACTTCTTCACCGATAACCTTCAACACGGAATCGATTGAGTTGCCTAGATCGGGATAGCGCTCAAGTTGCGCATGAAAGATTTCGACGGTTGCGATCGCGTCTGCTTCCGCACTATGTGCTGCGTTGTGTATTTTATTGCAATAAAATTTATAAGCAGCACTCAACGTGCGTTGTTCCATTAAGTGGAATATCTTCTGTACGTCTACGAGTTTGCGGTTTCTCATGTCAAAATCAACATCGGCACGTAAAAATTCTTCCATCAGCATTGGAATATCGAACCTGTTTGAATTATATCCCGCAAGATCACAGCCATCGAGTATTTGCTTTAGTTCATGAGCTACTTGCTTAAAGGTTGGCGCATCCTTGACCATTTCATCAGTAATGCCGTGCAATTCCGTTACGGACTTTGGAATTGGCATTTGAGGATTGATAATTTTACGCTTCAGAACCTGGTTACCATCCGGCAATAATTTTACTATTGCAATTTCTATGATACGGTCTGTTCCCAAATGGGTACCAGTAGTTTCAAGATCGATTACAGCCAAGGGTTTTTTCAGTTGCAGCGGCATTATCCTTTTTTGTTTCTGTCTTGCAAACGTAAGCTATTTCAGTAATTTTCAGAACTGGCACCCTCTTTTGATTTAAGGATTGATTGATACATTCGCCAGGAGCGGTCGACCAGAACCTTCGCAGCCTCATTTTACATTCGTATTTTATATTAATGTTGATAATGATTTCTTCTTACTATATTGCCTTACCACAGTTTAAAAAACGAGGTCATAGATCTGAATATTTGCCATGTTAAGCCTAATACTTTCATTTTCAACCAGGCAAGGTTGAATTGAGAGAATATTAGAAATAGCATAAATGAAAATGAAATGTATATTTGTAAAATAATTGGTAGCTAAATCCGTTTTTACACCAAAATAGTCCTGTAATGAAAAACAAATTCCTTGCTTTTATGCTTTTAGCACTGACTGCGATTGCAATCAATTCGTGCTATTCATCCCGCAAATCAGGTTGCCCCATGAATCCTCAGAGCAGTTACAGGTTTAGAGGATAATTGTTTTTATATAAGGTTAAGCTATGCATTGGATCCACCTTACTGACGAGGACCAGTTACAAAAAATCATTGTAAGGTCCCAGGAAAAACCTCAGGTAATTTTTAAGTACAGTTCTCACTGTGATCTAAGTGAGATTATATTTCAGCGAACATTGTTGTACTGAGCATATTGATTTCCATTTCCTGGATCTCGTCGTGCATCAGGATATTTCGGAAAAAGTCTCTCAAATATTCCACGTTTCTCACTGCACTCCGCAAGTCTTACTCATAAAAGATGGTGAATGCATTTTCGAACAGAGTCACCAGGAAATCTCGCTAGAAGAAATCATGGAACATGTGACAGCAGTTATTTAAAATCTATATTTCTATTCGCTTCATCCTGGGGACAAGAAAGTGCATCATAGCCCATGCAGAAAGATAGGCTGCTCCGCAAACGATAAACATGATATAATAAGCTGCTTCAATCTTCCCCATTGCCCGGTAGTGAACGAAAAGATTCTTTTGCACGAGCCACGTTAATAAGATGCCTCCGAGTGCACCAAACATGCCCCCGATCCCCGTTACAGAGGCAGTTGAATTTTTGGGAAACATATCACTCACCGTCGTAAAAATATTAGCACTCCATGCCTGGTGTGCAGCAGCAGCAATGCCAATGATGATAACGGCAAACCACATATTGATGCCGCCAAGAATTTGTGCAAAAACGATCGGTACCACGAAGAATGCATAAATGAGCATTGAAGTTTTTCTTGCTTTAAAAGCGGGCGAACCATTTCGGATCATGTTGAGTGGAAGCCAGCCACCGCCAATACTTCCAGCAGTCGACAACGAGTAAACCAATGCAACGGGCAATGCAACTCCCGTCCCTTTCAAACCATATTGACTTTCCAAAAAATCCGGCAACCAGAATAAATAAAACCACCACACGGGATCAGTTAAAAATTTTCCGATTGCAAAAGCCCAGGTTTGTTTATACCCCAGCAGTTTTCCCCATGATAATTTTGGACTCGTTAATTCAGTGTCGCCCTTTTCATCAACATCGCTATGGATATAATCATATTCAGGCTGCGCCAGCCGCTTTTGCTTTTGCGGAACTTCGTAATACGTAAACCAAAATATCAACCACAAAAAGCCAAATGCCCCGGTTATAATAAAAGCCCATTGCCAGCCCCAGGCTTTTACAATAAATGGAACGGTTAATGGCGCCGTTATAGCGCCGATATTTGCTCCCGAATTAAAAATGCCCGTGGCAAACGCTCTTTCTTTTTTGGGAAACCATTCGGCTACCGTTTTTATTGCTGCTGGGAAATTTCCTGCCTCACTCAGTCCCAAAACTGAACGAGCCATTATAAACCCAGTAACGGTCTTCGCTAACGCATGTCCTACTGATGCAAGGCTCCAAACAATCAACGCTAAAGCATATCCTAATTTGGTTCCTATCTTATCTATAAACCGGCCTGCAGCAAGTAAACCGATAGCATAGGATATCTTAAATGCCAATTCCACGTTTGCGTAATCAGCATCATTCCAATGAAGGTTAGCAGTAAAAGTTGACTTCAGGAAACTGATCACACTGCGATCGATATAATTGATAGTAGTTGCAAAAAAAACAAGAGCACAAATCGTCCACCTGTATTTTCCTATGGTTTGCTGCGCTGCAATGGTTTGTTGCATGAAGTGATTATTTCTTTATGGATTGAATTATCTGCAACACTTCCCTGGTGAGTTTTTCAATCGCTCCGTAATCTCTTTGCTCCATTAATTTTTTACTGATCAGCTTACTGCCCATTCCGACGGCCGAAACACCGGCATTAAACCAGGCTTCGATATTTTCTTTTGTTGCATCTACACCGCCAGTGGGCATAAATAATAGTTTGGGAAAGATGTCTCTGATGCTGCTTACAAACTCAGGTCCTAACAAATTGCCAGGAAAAAGTTTAATAAAAGCAATTCCTTTATTTTCGGCGGCAATAATTTCAGTGGGAGTCATGCAACCCGGCGCGTAAAAAATATTCTTGTCATTTGAATAGTCGATGACTTCCTGGATCAGTCCCGGGCTGACTAAAAAATCGGCTCCGGCCTCCACATAATCTTCTGTGTGCTGCAGGCTTTTGATGGTGCCTGCTCCAAGCAACATATCCTTCATTTCGACATTTCTCACGCCCACCATTTTTTTGAAATTCCGCAATGCAGCTTCTCCACGGTTAGTATATTCCACTGCTTTAATACCAGCTTTGTGAATGGCTCTTAGCACTTCAATGCTTACAGTTTCATCGGCATTAAAATATAATGGCAGGATGCCTTGCTGAAGAATTACATTGCTTACGCGTTCTTTGGTAGCCATTTGGTTTAGGTTTGACAGCTGAATTTCGAATTGCGAATTGCGAATTTCGAAATTGTTTTCCACGCTGGTCCGTATTAACAGGGGTATTACCTCTGTACCCTTCCACTTGCATCACCTTTCATCAGATCTTTTACTTCACTTAAGGTTGCATGATTAAGATCGCCGGGAATTGTGTGCTTTAATGCCGAAGCGGCAACGCCAAATTCCGCAGCATCTTTCATTGGCATTCCAGTCACAAGCCCATAAATAAATCCGCTTGCAAAGGAATCACCACTTCCCACACGATCCACGATGCGAACTTCGTACTGCCTCGTATGATAAAATTCCTTACCATCATACACCAGTGCACTCCACCCATTATCACTTGCGCTATGGCTTTCTCTCAAGGTGGAAGCCACATATTTGAAGCCGAATTTATCTCTCATTTGTTTGAATATGCTCTTGTAACCCTCGATATTCAATTCGCCTTTTGTAACGTCACTGCCTTCCACTTTGAAGCCAAGCGTCGTATCCGCGTCCTCTTCATTGCCTATACAAACATCAACATATTGACAAAGTCTTGTCATGACTTCTCTTGCCTTTTCCTTGCTCCACAATTTTTTCCGATAGTTCAGATCGATGCTTGTAGTAATACCTCTTGCCCTGGCCGTTTTTAGAGCAAATTCAGCAAGAGCTGTACACTTCTCACTCAATGCCGGAGTAATACCGGTGGTATGAAACCAATCGGCGCCCTCAAAAATTTTTTCGAATTCAAAATCGTTAACCTCAGCTTCTGCAATAGACGCACCGGCCCGGTCGTAGATCACCTGCGACGCCCGCATAGACGCTCCCGTTTCTAAAAAATAAATCCCTAAACGGCCCCCGCCCCTTGCGACATAGCTTGTGTCTACTCCGTGGCGACGCAGATGATTAATGGCAGACTGACCAATGGCGTTATCGGGCACCTTAGTAACAAATATTCCATTCAATCCATAATTGCAAAGTGCGGCCGATACATTCGCTTCGCCGCCACCATAGGTGACATCAAAACTATCAGCTTGAACAAATCTTTTAAAATCCGGAGTAGAGAGTCTTAACATTATTTCTCCAAGCGTTACAACTTTTTTTGACATGTTCGTTGCGGCTTTTATAGGTGATCAATTGTGAAGTTTTCAAAGAGAATTCGGTTTTTCAACCGGCGTCATCTTCGCTGATGCCGGCTCGAGCTGTTGTTGCCAGTTAAAATAATTTTGAGCATTGTAGTAACAAATATCCTGTATCATCTTACCTATCCATTTGATGTCATTTGGCAGTTCACCATTTTCTATTTCATCCCCAAACAAATTGCATAAAATGCGACGGAAATATTCGTGGCGCGGAAAAGAAAGGAAACTTCGTGAGTCTGTGAGCATCCCAATAAATCGGCTCAGTAAGCTCATATTGGACAGAGTATTTAGCTGCTTCGTCATTCCGTCTTTCTGATCCAGGAACCACCAGGCCGAGCCCCATTGAATTTTGCCTGCGACTGAGCCATCGTTAAAATTACCAATCATCGTTGCCATCAATTCATTGTCGGCCGGATTTAAATTGTAGAGAATGGTTTTAGCAAGCTTATTACTGCTATCGAGTTTATTCAAAAATTTTGCCAGCTGCCTGGCTTGAGGAAAGTCGCCAATGGAATCCCAGCCCGTGTCTTTACCCAGGCTTTGCAGCATGCGCGAATTATTATTTCTCAAAGCACCCAGGTGGAATTGTTGTACCCACCCTTTTTCCCAATCCCATTCAGCGAATTGGATCAGCATAGCCGATCTGAATTTTTGTTGTTCATCCTGGTCCAGCATTTTGCCAGAATGAATTTTGCCAAATATGACTTCAATTTCAGGACTGGTAAAATCGTCTGCATTGATTTCTTCAAGACCATGATCCGAGACTGAACAACCTACGGAAGCAAAAAAATCATGACGATTTTTCAAAGCGCACAAGAAATCATCAAAGGACGAGATCGAAATATTGGTAGCCGCTTCGAGTCTTTTTATATAATCGATCATTTTTTGCGGATCGCTTGCATCCATGGCATTGTCCGGGCGGAACGCCGGCAGAATGGGTATGTCAAAATCCTGCCCGTCCGGCAAGCGGGGATCCTCTTTCAGTTTTATATGATATTCCAATGAATCGATTGGATCATCGGTAGTACACACCAGACGTACATTCATTTTCCGCAATAGATTGCGAACGGAATAGGCCGGTGTTTGCATTTTTCCCGAACAATCGTCATAAATTCTCTTTGCTGTGTCAGGATTGAGAATTTCCTGAACGCCAAAATAGCGCTGCAATTCGAGGTGAGTCCAGTGATATAAAGGGTTGCGCAAAGTGTAGGGAACTGTCTCAGCCCATTTCTTGAACTTTTCCCAATCACTTTTTGTACCTGTGCAATAGTTTTCGGCAACGCCGTTGGCCCGCATGGCCCGCCATTTATAATGATCCCCGTACAACCAAGCCTGGGTGAGATTTTCAAAGCGTACATCTTCCGCAATTTGCTGTGGCGGCAAATGACAATGGTAATCTATGATCGGCATTCCTCTCGCATAATCCTGATAAAGCTGCTGCGCCGTTTTGGTTTTTAATAAAAAGTTTTCGTCGAGAAATTTTTTCATTTAAGGAACCCTCATCTCCGGAGTTTTTAAAAATGTATTAAAACAATCTTCGTTTTAAATATTGAACAATGAATAAGGTGTACAAGTGTGCGACGCAACAAGAGTTGATAGAATTACTGCTGTCGGTAACACAATTACATTTGTCATCAAAGAGCCTTTTTAAAACAATAACAAGATACGATCTAAGTCGCCCCTTTGCGCCGACGCTGACGCCGTTGGCCATAGCCTATGGCGCCGGACGAAGCTTTAGCGCAAGCGTTAGGAGGAAATGGGCTTTATAGACTTACTCCTCTCTTCCACGGAATAAAATCATCCTGGTTTAACTGCACTGCTTTTGGGATCACTTCACCACTTGCTGCTTTAATACAGTATTCTAAAATTTCTTCGCCCATTTGTTCAATTGTCTTTTCTCCTTCGATGATCGGTCCTGTGTCAATATCGATTATGTCGCCCATTCTTTTCGTCAAAGATGAATTAGTAGACAATTTGATCGTCGGGCAGACCGGATTGCCCGTCGGTGTTCCCAAGCCTGTTGTAAAGAGGATCAACGTGGCTCCCGCCGCGGCTTTACCCGTTGTGGCCTCAACATCATTCCCCGGAGTGCAAACCAAACTCAATCCCGGTTTTACCGCAGGTTCAGTATAATCAAGCACGTCAACGACAGGAGAAGTTCCGCCTTTTTTTGCAGCGCCCGCACTTTTTATCGCATCCGTTATCAGGCCATCTCGAATGTTCCCGGGCGACGGATTCATGTGAAGTGCTGATCCAACTCTCTTCGCCATCTCTTCATAGCCGCTCATTAGCCTTATAAATTTCCTGGCCGTTGCTTCGTCCACGGAGCGATCAACCAATTCCTGCTCCACTCCACACAGTTCAGGAAATTCAGCAAGCAAAACCTTTGCGCCCAATGCCACTAACAGGTCGGAACAATATCCGACCGCAGGATTTGCTGAAATGCCGCTGAACCCATCGCTCCCGCCACACTTCACACCCACACAAAGTTGATCCAGGGTAGCGTGCTCTCGTTCCAGGCGATTGATCTCGATAAGGCCTGAAAATGTTTTTCGTATGGCCTCGGTAATTAATTGCTCCTCGCTTTGCGATTGTTGCTGCTCGAAAACATAAAGCGGTTTTTCAAACTTTGGATTCCGAAGGCGCAGATCATTCAAAAAATCCTGCACTTGCAAATTCTGACAACCCAAACTCAACACGGTTACCCCTCCTACATTTGGATGATCAGCGTAAGCGGCCAAAAGCTTACTTAATATGGCCGCATCCTGCCTTATGCCCCCGCAACCACCCTCGTGATTTAAAAATTTTATGCCATCGACATTTTTGAACAACCGATTCCCGTTTCCATCTGAGCGTTGGAGATTGGTTTCCAGATATTGAATATTCGCACCTTGCTTGTATACTTCGATCAAATGATGTGTGAACTGCTTGTACTTATCCGTAACGGCATACCCAAGCTCATTTTGCAAGGCCTCGCGTATAACATCCAGGTTCCTGTTCTCACAAAAAACCGTGGGAATAAAGAGCCAATAATTGGCTGTACCCACCCTCCCATCACTGCGATGATATCCTTTGAAAGTTTTACCGGCAAATTTGGATACATCGGGAGCGTGCCAATGGTAATTGGAGCCGCGATAATCGTACGGCTCGGCAGCGTGTTTCACATTGGCGGTTGACATCAGCCCTCCCCTGGGAATAAAATTCTGTGCTTTTCCCACCAACACGCCATACATGATCACTTTATCGCCTTCATTCATGTCCTCTATAAAAAATTTATGCTTCGCGGGAATATTGTCTTGTAAAATATACTCTTCCCTGTTGAGTGAAATTTTTTCTCCCTTGGTAAGATTTCTTAATGCTACCAACACATTATCTTTTGGATGAACTTTTAGTACAGCTTGCTTCACACAATAATTTTATTTAACTCCAGTTGTTGAATAGCATTCATGCTGCCATCGCGAGTTAGCAGGCGAAGATCTTTTTTCACAGCCTCTGCAAATCCATTCAATAAAGATAAATCAGTTCCCCAGAATTCTTCATCACGGAAAGTTTCATCGACCAGATCATCAATATTGTTGGAGCTCCATTTTTCGGCAAAATATCCCGCATGATCGTCCTGTACCGGGTATTCCAAATCGTTTATTTTTCCAACATAGTTTCCACTTTCATTTATATCACATTTCATGAACAGCAAGAAGCCTGCAAAGCCCAAGGCCATGTGCGCGGGCGTTTGAGAAAACTTGCTATAATGCTTTATAAGCAACGGCACATTACGTTGTTTCATTTTTGCGGAATATTGCACGGC
>VBAQ01000103.1:19738-36106 GCA_005883765.1 Bacteroidota bacterium | reverse complement strand
GAACTGCTGCGATGGCTACCAGTATTAAGAGCATCCATATTGGCGATTCATGTGTCCAGCGGTTCAAGATTTCTTTTTCGCGCTTGGACATCTTTTCGTTTTTGTTCGGCAATCTCCATTTGCCTAAGCTGTTCGTTAAATGTCAGAGTCTGTATCTTCTTTTCTTTCAATAAGACAAACAGTTTTTCTCATGCAAAAAATTCGGAATGAAAATAAGGGAAACCCTTCATAAAAGAAGTTGTGGGGTCAAAAATCCGTGCAGATTTTAACAAGGCCCAGCACTTATTGCGAAGCATAAGTAATAATTTCAACCCGCTTCAAATATAGAATCATGAAAAAACTATTTTTTGTTTTTTTGCTTATCTCCTTAAGATTAACGGTTTTCACACAAGCAAGGGCGGAAATCAAGAATCTTGTATTCGCAGGAGCAGGCATAAGAGGCATTGCATATTGTGGCGCAATACAAGAAATGGAGTCACAAAAGCTAATGAACAGTATTGAAAACGTGGGCGGCACGTCGGCGGGAGCTATCATTGCTCTTATGGTATCACTTGGTTATTCGGGAAGCGAGATCGAAGAAATCATCGACAAAACGAATTTTAAGAGATTTAATGATGGCAGCTATTTGTTTGTGGGTGGCATTAATCGATTGAACAGATATTTTGGCTGGTATAAAGGAAAAATAGTTGAAGACTGGCTGGAAAAAATCATTAGACAAAAAACAGGAAATGCTGGTATTACTTTTCAGGAACTTCATCAAGGGGGATGGAAGGATCTATACATAACGGGCACTTGTCTCAATAGGCAAAAACTAATAGTTTTTTCTCATCAATCCTACCCAAACATGAAGGTGAAAGATGCCGTAAGGATTTCGATGAGTATACCTTTATATTTTGAAGCAGTCTTTATAAATGCAAACGGCAATATCATTCGTCATCCCAGGCAGAAACAGGGATTGGATATAATGGTTGACGGAGGCTTTACGGGAAATTTTCCTATTCATGTTTTTGACACCATCAATAAACGGGCTACGGTTGGTTTCAGGATTGACTCAGAGGACCAGGTCAAATCCGACAAAAAAGAAAGAATCATTACTGCCATGCCCGTTGCTAATTTAAAACAATATGCGAATGCTTTTTATAATATAATAATTGAAAATCTAAACCGCCAGCAAATGACTGATGAAGATTGGCAAAGAACGATTTCCATCAGCGATGGGAATATAGGTCCAAGGATCAGAAGACTATCCCAAAAGCAAATTGATACCCTCATAGAAAATGGAAGGCAGGCAATGAAAAACTATCTAAATTGAGAACCAAAATTTTTCAAGTCATGCTTCAGTCATCCACACTAAAATTTTTAAAAGATCTAAAAAAGAATAATAACAAGCCCTGGTTCGATGCTCACCGCAAGCAATACGAAGAAGCAAAAAATGATTTTGAGAAATTTATTCAATCTGTTCTTGACAAACATTCAAAGAACGATATCGACTTAAAAGAGTTAACTGCAAAGAAATGCCTGTTCCGTATCAATCGTGACGTTCGCTTTTCAAAAGATAAATCTCCCTATAAAACAAATTTTGGTGCCAGCATGGATAAGGGTGGAAAAAAATCAGGATTGGCGGGTTATTATTTTCACCTCGAACCCGGTAAGAGTTTTTTGGGAGGTGGGATTTGGATGCCACAGCCTGATACTCTGAAAAAAGTGCGACAAGAAATTGACTATTGTTATGATGAATTCAAAAAAATCATTTCAAACAAAAAGTTCAAAGCGATCTACGGCGATCTCTATGCTGGCGAAGACATCAAACTCAGCAAAGTGCCACAAGGATTTGAGAAGGATAACCCCGCGGCTGACTATTTGAAATTCAAAAGCTGGTTGGTGCTGGCTGATATAACCGATTCAACACTTACATCTAAAGAACTCCTTACTAAAACAGTTAATGCCTTTTACCTGATGCAGCCCTTTATAAAATTCCTGAACAGGCCATTGGAGTAGCCAGGTTTTTCCTATCTTCAATTCGCTTGTTAAACCTTTCCGATGACCACATTTGACTCATCCAATATTATTTTTCAAACAGCTGCCTCTTTCGTCAATCAAACTAGCAAGCATTTATTTCTTACCGGAAAAGCAGGCACAGGAAAGACTACTTTTCTTAAATACATTAAAGAACACTCATTTAAAAAAATGGCGGTAGTAGCGCCCACAGGTGTAGCTGCTATTAATGCGGGTGGCGTTACCATTCATTCATTGTTCCAGATACCGCCCGGCACTTATCTGCCCTCGCAGCAAATCATATATGAAAGCTTTGAAGGCAAAATATTCAATAATCACACGTTGTTCAAACAAATGCGCATGAGTGCTGAAAAAAAGGAGCTGCTTCGAGAGCTTGATCTATTGATCATTGATGAAGTGTCCATGGTTCGGGCGGATCTTTTAGATGCAATGGATGTCGTGTTGAGATACATACGCAAACAATCTCTCCTTCCTTTCGGTGGTGTGCAGGTTCTGTATATTGGTGATTTGTTTCAACTGCCACCAGTAGTTATAAATGAAGAATGGGATCTGCTGAAAAATTGTTACCGAAGCCCTTTCTTTTTTGATGCACAGGTAATTCAGCAATCGCCTCCTGTTTATATCGAATTAAAAAAAATCTACCGCCAAAGTGATGACGTTTTTATTACTATTCTCAACAACATCCGCAACAATTGCTGCTCAGGAACTGATCTTGATCATTTACACAAATATTACAAGCCAGAATTCTCTCCCTCGTGTGAGGAAAATTTTATTACTCTTACCACTCATAATGACAAAGCAGTTGCCATCAATAATCATGAATTAAAAAAACTGCCTGATAAATTATATCAATTCAAAGCTGAGGTTGGTGGTGAGTTTTATGACCGATCATATCCTGCAGAAGAATTACTGCAACTGAAAAAAGGCGCACAGGTTATGTTTATTAAAAATGATACTGGTGATTTCCGGCGATATTATAATGGCAAGATCGGTATTATTCATTCTATTGATGAAAAAGAAATTCAAATAACATTTCCTGGGGAAACAACATTGTTGGCCCTTGAAAAAGAAACCTGGAAAAACATTCGTTATCATTATCACAAAGAAAAAGATAGAATTGAAGAGGAAGAGTTAGGCACATTTACTCAATACCCAATTCGGCTTGCGTGGGCTATTACCATTCATAAAAGTCAGGGACTCACTTTCAATAAAGCGATTATTGATGCAGGCCATTCTTTTGCAGCAGGACAAGTATATGTAGCATTAAGTCGCCTCACATCATTAGATGGCCTGGTATTGAAGTCACGCATTTACCCAAAAAGCATATCTACGGATGAGCGTGTACTTGAATTTGTGCTCAATGAAATTCCCGAAGACGCCTTGCAACAAACACTGCAAAAAGGACAACAGCATTATATCCGGCATTCTATGTTGAAGGGTTTTAGCTGGGAAAAAATACTTGATCTTTTGCATGAGCATCTTGAACATTATGAACATCGCAATTTGCCGGATGTTGATGCATGCATTGCCTGGGCGAAAGAATTAGCCCGGAAAGTAAAACTCATCCAGGAAACAGCGTTGAAATTTCAAAAACAGCTGGAGCAATTGTTTGAACAGAGCCAGGAAGACAACTATAACCGATCGCATGAAAGAATTTCCTTAGCCTGCAATTATTTTATTAAAGAAACCAATGAAAAACTGCTGACATCTTTGAATAATCACATTGAAACGATCAAAATAAAAAGCAGGACAAAAAAATACGTGAGAGAACTTTATGAAATCAAACACCAGTTTGAACGCAAAAAATTGCAGCTGCAAAACATGGCAAACATTTCGAAAGCATTGCAGAATTCAGGAAATAGCGCAGACATATTAAAAGCTGCTGAAGCTCTGCAGAAGCCAATCGTCATTGCTGCTGCCCGGGAAGAAAGAATTACAACAAAGAAAACTGAGAAAGGAGAAACACAACGGATCAGCCTGCGATTATTTAAAAAAGGAAAAACCATTTCAGAAATTGCTACAGACCGCAGTCTTGCATATAGCACTATTGAAGGGCATCTGACCGGTTTTATTTCTACCGGTGAAGTAGATATATTGGATATTATGGATAAAGCAAAACTGGATAAAATTTCAGAGCTGCTTGAAAAAAATCCTTCATCTACCTCGTCTGAACTTAAACAACAATTAGGCGATGATTTTTCTTATGGTCAAATTAAAGCCGTTATGATTCATCAGGCCTATAGGGTTTTAAAAACCTTATAGGTCTGGCAGAAATATTAAGGCTTTTACATTTCTGCAACAATATGAAAAGTTAACAGGCTTGCACACTAAGAAAATGCTTATTAACGTTGTATTCAAAACCGTACAACATGAAAAAAGCTTTACTCTTTGTTAGTTGTTTTTTTGCTTTGAGCATTATCTCTTGCAGCCACAAGTACTACACTTCATCATTTTTTGATCAGCAAACTGTTCATCACAAAATCGTTGCAGTGCTGCCCGCTGAGATGGTTTTTACAGGGAAGCAACCTGAAAACGTGGCCAGTGATGATATCGCAAAGATCGAAGAATATGAAAGTAAGAACTTCCAATTAGCACTTTACAACAGTATTCTCCGTCATGCTAATTCCAGGAAGTATTTTACGAGAGTTAACCTTCAGGACATAGTGATCACACAGAAATTGCTTCAAGAACATAATATTTCTGTGCGCGACGCCTGGACCAAAGACGATAAGGAACTAACGGCCATACTCGGAGTAGATGCGGTGGTGAGAATGAGGATTCAAAAACAGAGATACATGAGTGATCTTGCCTCCTATGGTATCAGCGCAGGCAGGCAGATCATCTACAACACAGGTTGGAAAATTCCTTTGCCATACGTCGCGAATAGGACCAATGATATCTATGCGAGCTGTGATATCGTCAGCAACAACCAGACTCTATGGAATGATAACTACAAAGGAGCTTCCGATTGGAATACTCCTTCAAACGTAGTTATTGAGAATATCGCGGACAATTTTGGACAACATTTCCCGTACAAAAGAAGGAAATGACTTGCGGACCTTTCTTCCGGCAGTTAAGGAAATTTAAACATCGGGCCATTCCAGAAGAAGGGGATTGATGCATGAGCTAAAACTATTGTTTGAGAGAACTTTGCTTCACAAACTGCTGAAGCAGTTTGTTCGCAAGCAGGTATTCCGCAATCTGAACAGCGTTGGTCGCTGCTCCTTTGCGAAGATTGTCGCTAACAATCCACATATTCAAGGTCCTGGGTTGCGTTTCATCTCTTCTCAATCTGCCGACAAATACCTCGTCCTTTTCATGAGCATCCATGGGCATGGGATATTTTTGAACAGCGGGATCGTCAACCAGTATAACGCCAGGAGCCTTACTCAATATCATTTTAACCTCTTCCATGTCGTACTCGTTTTCAAACTCTACATTTACGCTTTCACTGTGACCGCCCATCACGGGAATACGCACGGTCGTCGCCGTAACTCGAATCGAATTATCTCTCATGATCTTTCTGGTCTCATTCAGCATTTTCATTTCTTCTTTTGTGTACCCATTGTCCAAAAACACATCTATTTGAGGAATCGCGTTCAGATCGATCGGATATTTATAAGCCATTGCATATTCACCATTCAGTCCTTTTACTTCTCTTTCTCTTTCGGCTCTCAGCTGATCAACTGCCTTTTTGCCGGTACCCGTTACACTTTGATAAGTACTCACGACAATTCGCGTGATTTTATATTTCTTGTGTAATGGGTTTAATGCCACTACCATTTGGATCGTTGAACAATTTGGGTTGGCAATGATCTTGTCCTCATCTGATAGCACATCTGCATTGATCTCGGGAACGACCAATTTTTTTGTAGGATCCATTCTCCAGGCAGATGAGTTATCGATCACGGTGATTCCCGCCTCCGCAAATCGGGGCGCCCACTCCAGCGACGTACTACCGCCGGCAGAAAAAATAGCTACGGCGGGCTTAGCTGCAATGCCTTCTTCCATGCCAACGACTTTGTACTTCTTTCCTTTAAATTCTACTTCCTTGCCTATTGATCTCTCTGAAGCAACCGGCACCAAATCCGTTACCGGGAAATTTCGCTCCGCCAGTACCTGTAACATTTTCGATCCAACGAGGCCCGTGGCGCCAACTACAGCAACTTTCATTTACCCTCCTATCCTCCCACAAGAGAGGAATTTTAAATTACTAAATAATTTCTATCATGTTCTCTTTCCCCCTTCAGGGGCTGGGCTTTAAAAAAACGAGCCTCCCAACTGGAAGGCTGCAATCTGTTTATGGTTACACACAAAACACTACAAACCTTCCGCCCTACGCGGAGTGTTTCTTATTGCGCTTTGTATGTTGACCCATTTGCATAAAGCAATGCAAAAATAAACTCCGCCGTGATTACATCAAAATTTAATGGTGTTTTTCTGAGGAAGCCCCATGATTTTATGTTCAAACGATTATTTATCTTGTTAAAATGAACGGCAGGACGGCTATACAATTGATTGTTCTTATCCCTTCTCTCGCTTTTTCTCAAAATAGGTACGATGTAGTCATAGATGAGATCATGGCCGATCCCAGTCCGCAAGTTGGCTTGCCGGCAAATGAATGGATAGAATTAAGAAATATAAGTTCATTGCCTGTGAATTTACAGGGCTGGCGGCTGGGTGATGCCACAAGCCAGAGCGGGTCCTTTCCGGGATTTACCTTGCAACCGGACAGCTTTGTTATTGTTTGTACCGGCAGTGCGATCGCCGCCATGTCAGTGTTCGGTCCGACTATTTCTATCCCAAGCTTTCCTTCGCTCGATAACGACGGTGATCAACTTTTTCTTAAGGCTGCAAACGGCATTACCATCCATGCAGTCGCCTATTCCAGCAAATGGTTTCGGAACGAATTAAAAAAAGACGGTGGATGGACTCTCGAAATGATCGATACAAGAAGTCCCTGCTCAGGCGGTAGCAACTGGGCGGCAAGCAACGATTCCCAGGGCGGAACGCCTGGAAAGAAGAATTCGGTTGATGCTATCAATGATGACCGGACAGGACCTACACTTAGATATGCTTATACAACGGATAGCACCACCATCATTGCAGTATTTGACGAACCGATCGACAGCCTGAAAGGAGCAACCATCGGGAACTATTTCATCGACGGTGGGATATCCATTACGACAGGCGCCACTCTTGCGCCGCTATTTAATTCTGTCCGGTTGACAGTAAATCCTCCCTTGGCGGCAAACACGGTTTATGCTGTCACGGCGAATAATGTCACTGACTGCAAAAGCAATGCAATTGGAAGTGCGAACAAAGCGAGGGTCGGATTACCTGTGGAAGCGTCACGCTCGGACCTTGTAATCAATGAAATTCTTTTTAATCCGAAAAGCAACGGTTATGATTACGTAGAATTTTATAATCCGGTCAATAAAATTTTTAACGCGTCAAGGCTGTATGCGGCAAATCGCAACGGCAGCAACGCAATTAGCTCGATAAAGCAAATCTTTCCAACTCCATTGTATATTTTCCCGGGGGATTATTTCCTGATCACGGAGGATGCAGCGAATCTTGAACTAAATTACCTCGTGAAAAACCCTGATGCCGTGATCGAGCTATCTGCCTTACCATCGTATCCTGATGACGAGGGTGATGTTTTATTATTGAATGGACAAGGTGGTATTATTGATGAAGTAAAATACAAAGACGACTGGCACTTTAAGTTAATTGACAATGCTGAAGGTGTTTCCCTGGAAAAAATTGATCCTGCCGGTCCGTCGCAAAATGCTGACAACTGGCACAGTGCTGCATCTACGGCGGGTTTTGGCACACCTGGTTATCAAAATTCTCAGTACAGACAAACACAGCTCATTAATGCAACAATAGAAATCACACCAAAAATATTTAGCCCGGACAATGATGGTCATGATGATGTAGCCACCATACAATATAAGATCACGGAGCCTGGCTACGTGGCCGATATTACGATTTTTGACGCGCAGGGAGGTCCGGTTCGTTACCTCGTAAAGAATAGCATCCTTGGATTAAGTGGTGAGTGGAATTGGGATGGTCTTGACGACAAGGGAAACAAACTTCCGATCGGGACTTATATTGTTTATTCGGAAATTTTTAACCTCCAAGGGAAGAAACAATATTTTAAGAATACCTTGGTTATAGCAAGAAGGCTTAGATGACAAACTACTAATTAAATCTGCGGTGACATCATGAATAATGCTGTTGAAACGATAATATTTGATCTGGGTGGCGTCCTCATTGATTGGAATCCACGATACGTATACCGAAAAATTTTTAAAACTGAGGAAGAGGTAGAGTGGTTTCTTGAGAACGTCACCACTTCGGAATGGAATGAAAACCAGGATGCGGGGTATCCTCTTCATAAAGCAACTGAAGAATTGATTGCCACACACCCGGAATGGAAAGCCGAGATCAGCGCATATTACGGACGCTGGCTTGAAATGCTCGGGGATGCCATTCATGAGACAGTTCAAATACTTAATGGCTTAAAACAAACAGGTAAATATAAACTATACGCCCTCACCAACTGGAGCGCCGAAACTTTTCCTCATGCCCTGGAACGCTTTGAATTTTTTAAATTGTTTGATGGTATTGTAGTAAGCGGACAAGAAAAAATGAGAAAGCCTTCGGCTGAATTTTATCAGCGGTTATTGGATAAGTTCAATATCACAGCTTCAAAGACTTTATTTATCGATGATAATTTACGCAACGTTCAGGCGGCAGAGGCGATCGGAATAAAAAGTATTGTTTTCAAATCCCCATCTCGGCTGCGCGTGGATTTGCGAGCATTAAATATTATGTTTGAGTAACTAAACTTTATCTATGGAAGAACAAAATACACAAACGATTGGGGAGACGGGCCTCGCCGAAGAACTAGGCTCATTTATTCAGTACCAACAGGCTTCACTAGGCCAGAGATTTTTGAACTATGTCATTGACAATTTATTGATGCGGTTTGGCCTCAGTTATGTAACGGGCACGCTCGCCGGCGCTTTTTTGGCCGCTGTATTGCCTGATTATGCCCAAAAAATAATCTACGATCGAACGTCATTCGATCTTCTCTTTATCGGTTACGTTATCGCCATCTTTAATTATATAATTTATTATACTTTTTGCGAAAAGGTCTTTAAGGGTTATACCCTGGGCAAATTAATCACCGGGACAAAAGCGATCCGCGAGGATGGGCTTGAGCTTAATTTCAAGGATGCGATTCTGAGATCTCTCGCCCGTCTGGTTCCCTTTGAGCCATTCAGTGCATTTAGCTATCGGCCATGGCATGATAGGTGGACAAAGACCATGGTTGTAAAAGCAAGATGATCCAGATCGAAAACAATTATTCTTCAAAATATACTCTCTTCACTCGTTGTGAAATGCCAGTCATTATTTCGTACGGAATGGTGCCGGCCCATTCAGAAACCTGTTGGATGGATAAGTTACCGCCAAACACAATCACCTCGTCACCTTCCTTGACATCGGGGATATCGGTTACATCTATCATCGTCATGTCCATGCATACGACGCCAATGACCGGGGCCAATTGGCCATTCACTAACATTTTTCCAACACCATTGCCCAGCTTGCGCGAATAACCATCCGCATATCCGATCCGGATGGTAGCGATCACAGAGTCTTTTTTTACGATCCCCTTTCGGCTATAACTTACCGATTCACCTGCCTTCACATTCTTTATCTGCGCAATGGTGGATCTTAAAGTAGCGACGGTCTGAAGATCCACTGAATTCGTGTTCGCTGCATCTATCCCATACATTCCTATTCCTAACCTTACCATGTCCATCTGCAACTGCGGATGACGAATGATGGCTGCAGAATTTGCCAGGTGTCTCAAAAATGTGTAACCGAGAATTGTTTCCAATTCTCCACTTGCCTCAACAAATTTTTGATGCTGCGCGAGGGTGAAGCTGTCGTGCGCCACGTCTTCACTTGCGGCCAGGTGGGAAAAGACGGACCTCACTTCAAAAGCATCAGTTTGATTTAATACATGTCCAAGCCTTGATATTTCGCTGGTATCAAAGCCCAGTCTGTTCATTCCCGTTTCAATTTCAATATGAATAGGATATTGTTGAAAGCCTGCCCGTTTTAAAAACGAATCGAACTGATGTAATATTTCAAATGAATAAATGTCCGGCTCCAGGTTATTTTCGATGATGGCATCAAATGTCGATTCCTCAGGATTCATGATCATGATAGGGAGATTGATTCCTGCCTTTCGCAATTCTACGCCCTCATCGGCATACGCTACACCGAGATAGTCGACTTTGTGATATTGAAGAATGCCGGCAATTTCTGCTCCACCACTTCCGTATGCAAAAGCTTTCACCATCGCCATTATTTTGGTCGATGGATCTAGAAATTTTTGATACTCTTTTAGATTATGAGCAATAGCATTCAGGTTTATTTCCAAAACCGTTTGGTGAACTTTTTGCTCAAGAGCATGAACGATTCTTTCAAATCCAAATATTCTCGCTCCCTTGACCAGGATCGTTTCTTCCCTGAATTGTGAAAATCGAAATTGCTGAAGAAATTCCTCGGTGGTGTCATAAAACTGATAGGCAGTACTGTCACTCCCTCTCAACCATTTTCCAATATTTTTTCCAATCGCAATGACTTTATTTATACTGTGCGTGCGTAGTAAAGCGGCGATCTCCTCGTACAATTTTTTCTCGTTCAATCCTGTTTGCAAAAAATCAGAAAGAATGACTGTCCGCTTTGTCTCAGCAGTTTGCTGACCAAGAAAATTTAACGCAATGGCAAGGGAACTGAGGTCGGCACTGTAGCTGTCATTAATGATAGAGCAATGATTAATTCCCTTTATCAATTCAAGGCGCATAGTGACAGCCTGGAGTTGTTCCATTTTTTCCTGGATATAGGATCGTTCTATTCCTGCCACCAGCATAAGACTACAACAAGTCACTGCATTTTCAATGGACGCGTCATCGATAAAAGGAATTGAAAAGTCCAACGTTTCCCGTTTGTAGTTTAAAATTATTTCCGTTTGTAAATCTTTTCTTGCGATAGAAACGATCTGCAGATCGGAACTTTTGTTTCTACCCCAAAAGAAATTATTTATGCCTGCCCTCAGCATTTGCCTGGTTATCCAGGCGTCATCACCTTTGGCGATGACTTTACTGGCATGAGCGAACAGTTTAAGTTTTTCGGTGAGCTTTTCTTCACGGTTTATAAAGTTCTCGCTATGCGCCTCGCCAATATTAGTAAGGATCCCAATGGTAGGCTGAATGATCTTTTCCAGTTTTTCCATTTCCCCGGGTTCTGAAATTCCTGCTTCGAAGATTGCCAACTCGTGGTGTGAGTTCATTTGCCACACACTGAGGGGGACTCCAATTTGCGAATTATAACTTTTGGGACTTCGGACAATATTGAATTTCTCATGCAGCAATTGATACAACCATTCTTTGACAATTGTTTTACCGTTGCTTCCCGTAATTCCGATAACAGGAATATTGAATTGCTTTCTATGAAACGCCGTTAACTTCCGTAACGCCTCCAGCGTGTCATTTACCGAAATGAAGTTTGCTTCGGGAAAATCGGTGGTTCTTATTTTTTTGCTAATGATGAAATCTCTGACCCCTTTCTCATACAATTCAGAGATGAATCCATGTCCGTCACGACGAGGGCCTGTGAGGGCAAAAAAAAGAGAACGGTGAGGAGAATTTACTTTACGACTATCAATAAGCAGGTACTCAATAATACCTGCGCCATGATTTTGTAAAATCCTGCCACCGATGATCGACGAAATATTTTCCAGTTTATACTCCACTATTCTTTCTTTTCTGCATTTTGTACAGAATATAAAATTGAGCCAAAAAGGCAAACCACAATTACCATTAATGAGATCCAGACCGGTATATAGACATGTACGGCCTCAGCGAGCATTTTCAGCCCTATGAATATGAGCACAATGGCAATCCCTTGTTGCAGGTACTCAAACTGATTGACTGCACCATGTAAAAGGAAAAAAAGCGATCGCAGTCCCAGCACGGCAAAAACATTGCTCGTATAGACCACGAGCCTGTCCTGGGAAATAGCGAACACAGCAGGGATACTGTCTAAAGCAAAAACAATATCGGTAGTAGCTAGAAGTACTATAACGACAAACACCCGCGTGAAAAAGCGTCGGCCTTGTTTTACTAACGTAAATTTTCCACTCAAATCTTCAGCATCGATGGGTAGAATTTTTTGCATCAAACGGTATACGATATTTTTTTCGGGATCATACTCCGTTTCTTTTTTAGCAGTGAAGATCTTTATTCCTGTGATCAAAAGGATGCCGCCGAAGATGTATAATATCCATTCAAATTTTGTCACGAGTGCAACCCCAACCGTGATAAACAAGATTCGAAAAAGGATGGCAAGCAAAATTCCGATCAGTAAAACCCTTGCTGAGTGCTGTTGCTGCACATTAAAAAAAGTAAATATCAGAATGAAAACAAAAATATTATCAATGCTGAGGCTCCACTCCATCAGATAAGCGCTGATATATTCCAGTGCCAGGGTGTGCCCTCTTTCAAGCCACGTAAAACCAAAATAAGCAAAAGCAAGGGCCACCCAAAAAACGGTTTGCCACAATGCTTTTCGAATACTGACTTCAGAACCTTTTTTGCTAAGCAATCCTAAATCGAAGCCGATGGCGAACAACAAAACAACGCCAAATACAAGAAAGCTGATCTGTGTGCTAGTCATCCATTCTGATTAATGTGCAAAGATAACTACAAGAGAAGGTTGAGATTGAGTCTGTGGCTAATGTCACTCGGCAAATTTCCTTTTTCGTAATTGTTGATAAAAGAAGCCAAATAAAATAATGACAAAAACAGGTAAAGCAATATTGATGATCTGCCAGGTAGCTTTTTCAGACTGCACTCTTTTCATGTCGAGCAGGCGCAAGACTATTTCCTTGTTTCTTGTTTTTATGATGCTTTCCTTGCTGGTAAGATATTCGAGGCAGTTCAGTAAAAAATCTTTGTTGGCAAATTGATATTCGTATTGAGAGCCCACGGTAAACAAATTCATTCCCATGGGTAGCGGACCATTCTTGGGAGACACGTCATTAAGGACGATGTCGCCATCAGCAACAACGATCATTTTGTTTTCCTCCTCACTGGCTTTGCGAAAACCGCCACCATACTTTTCAAGACTATCCATTAGTGCGCGGCCAATTCTTGACTTATAGAGCGACGTAAATCTGCCTTCCAGTAGCACTGCCGCGGGAATGTCATGCTGCCTGAATAAGGCATCTTCGGGCGTGTTTCGATTTTCATTGGGGCTAATAAGTGCAGGGGTACTAATCGTTCTTGAATTTGCTGAACTCTGAAGCAGCAGGGTTTTTTTAATTTCCTTGCGTCCCACTGTGTCAATAGAGTTGACAAAGCGACCGGCAACCAGACCAATATTTTTGTTGATGGGGTGATTATTCCTCGATTCAAACAGAGGGTAATAATTCCAGTGCAAAAATTCAAATTGCGGATTCGAGGCATTCCCGCCTACCGCAAACGGCAAGAAATCGCATTGCAGATCCATGATCAAGTCCGGGTTGATGCGAACACCATAGTTAAATAATAGATCCTGCAGATTTAGGTTACGATCATAAGCGATCAATTGAGATTTCATGCTCAAACTGTCGGGCTCGGCATAGAGATTGTCGATGAACCACAAAACTTTTCCCCCGCGCATCACGTATTGATCGATCTTCAGTTTTTCCGAATCAGAAAACTGACTAGCCGGTTTGACGATGAGCAATACTTTAAAGGTATCGGGAATGAATGGTTGCAAATGCAAATTCACTAAGCGCAGCTGGTAATTACTTTTCTCCTCGGGAAAGAACTGTCTAAGGTTTGGTGGCATGCTTTCCGGATCAATGGTATTCTGGAGGCTCAGGACTTCCGGCCCTGTCGGTTCACCATTTCCGATGCTGTAAGCAACCAGTAATTTTTCCGGGTAAAGGAGTTGATCAATCTTACTCGCAAACTGGTATTCCATCATCGCTTCCGCATTGTTTAACTCGGCCACAGAAATATTTCTCTTGCTGCTTGGAAACAGGTTGACCAGGTTTTGTTGGTCACCATATTTTACCAGGGCGTATGGAAAAACAACCTTATTCTCCTGGCCGGCTTTAACCTGCACAGTAACATTGATAGGCTCCACTCCCAGGCCTTTTAGCGAATCACCCCAGGTTTTACCCGGAATTACTTCGTCTTGTGGATTCACCAGGCGATACGCAACCTTTGAAGGATTTGATTCCTTCAGAACACTAAGGAACTCCTGCGTTGAGGTGCTAAGCTTTCTGAATTGTGCAGGAAAATCCCCATTCAGAAAAACATCGATTTTTATTTCATTTTTTAATTGCCGAATTAAATTCTTTGTTGTGCCAGTGAGTGAATATCGTTTTTCCTGTGTAAGATCGTAGCGCGAGTGCAGTTGAGATGCGATGACATTCACGATGACGAGCCCGGCGAGCAGCAGGATCCACCATATCAGATTTTTTTTTCTGCTCACTGTTTTGTTCTCAGGTTTTGTTTGGTGATGAATAAGAAGAAAGCAACAAGGCTCACGAAATAAATCACATCACGGGTATCAATGACTCCCCTGCTGATACTTTGATAATGGAAGTTGATTCCAAACATGTCGATGTAATAGTCAGGGCCGTGCTGAAGGGCTTGCAGCTGACTAATAGCGGTAAATCCGTAATAAAAAAGAATGCAACAAACGAGGGAAATAATAAAGGCCACCACTGAATTGCTGGTAAAGCTACTGACACAGACACCAATGGAAATAAATACTGCCGTGAGTAGAAATAACCCGAGGTAGGACCCTGCCGCCGCGCCTGCGTCAATGCCTGAAGAGGATGCCAGGTGATTAATGGTAAAGTAATAGACCAGCGTGGGAAGCAGAGCGATGACAGCAACAATGAAATTCCCAAAAAATTTGCCGGTTACAATTTGCCAGGTACTCAGAGGCCGCGTCTGCAGGATTTCAAATGTGCCGATCTTGAATTCGTCGGAGAAACTGCGCATGGTAATGGCCGACACAAGAAATAAAAGGACCCAGGGAGCAAAGGAAAAAAAATCATCCAGGCTGGCATACCCGTAGTCGAAGATGTTATTTTGAAAAACAAATAATACTAATCCATTTACCAGCAAGAAGACGATGATTGCAATATAACCTGTAAGACTGCTGAAGAATTGCCTGAGCTCTTTTTTACAAATAGACCACATGCTGTTGAAGATGGTGCAAAATAAGTGAAACTAAGAACATATTAAGAACCTTTGGTTACACGTAGATCCGACTTCTTCGAATATATTTCTGAAATTATTATGGAAAAGAAAGGCGTATGTGTCTTAGGCAAAAGATTTTTTTATGAGAAAGTTAAATTTCTGTTTATCCGCATTTATACTTCTAAGCCTTTTCTCAACGAGTATTTTCTCACAAGTTAAAAAAATAATTCCTCCGCCGCCGCCTAAAATGCATGTCGAAGCTCCTATGAAGCCGCTGCCACCCCCGCCGCCTCCACCGCCTTCCGAAAAAATTTCGTCAAATGCGCCGAAGCAGTCAATGCTTCTTCCGCCTCCACCTCCGCCTCCGCCGAAAAAAAGGCAAGTCATTTAAATAAAAAGGCCTCCTCGCATCGAGAAGGTCGCATTTTTAATGAAATAAAATAATCACACGGCAAAGCTTTCTCCACAACCACAGGTACGGCTCGCATTGGGATTAATAAAATGAAAACCCTTTCCGTTGAGACCATCAGAAAAATCAAGGGTGGTATTCACCAGGTATAAAAAGCTCTTTAGATCGGTCACTATTTTTAAGCCGTTGTGTTCAAAAACCTGGTCCGAAGCCTTTTGCTCGTTGTCAAAATCAAGTTTATAGCTTAGACCTGAGCAACCACCACCCACTACACCGACCCGAACAAAATAGGATGGGTCATTGGCGATGCCTGCTTCTCCCATTAGCTCAACAATTTTTGCTTTTGCCTTCTCACTTATAAAAATTCCATTTTCTAATTCTACACTCATAATTGCTATTTAATTTATGATTCAAATTGCGGATCTGCGTAACGTAATTTGTTGATCGAATTAGCAACTACTTTCGTTACGTGATCGATTTCTTCCTCTGTTGTATACCGCCCGAGGCTAAAACGCAATGAACTTTGCGCAAGGTCATCTGGCAGCCCCAATGCTCTTAACACATACGATGGCTCCAGGGAAGCCGACATGCAGGCCGAGCCGGATGATACTGCAATATCTTTACCAAATCCCATCATCAAGGTCTCTGCCGGTG